>JAUWWH010000010.1 GCA_030617005.1 Candidatus Bathyarchaeota archaeon
ACCCCCATTACTTCAAAGGGGGAAATGGAGAGCGCAAGAATTATCATTGAAGAAGGGTTGAGCGCGGAGATCTATGCTTTAAGTAGAGTTGTAAAAGAAGATGTGGATGCGATAATAAATAGTAACATAGACCATATTCATCTCTTTATAGCTACGTCAGATCTGCATCTTAAACATAAGTTAAGAATGACAAGGGAAAATGTAATTCAGAAGTCTCTTGAAATAATTGATTACGCAAAGAACCATGGTTTAATTGTAGAATTCTCAGCAGAAGATGCTACACGGACTGATCTAAATTTTTTAAAGGAATTCTACAAGACAATCTCTGAAGCAGGAATAATACGGATTAATGTACCAGATACTGTGGGAGTGATAACACCCCGCAAAATGTGTAAACTCATTACGGAAATTAAATCAGTAGTTAGTGTACCTATTAGTGTTCACTGTCACAATGACTTCGGTATGGCCGTTGCTAACTCCATCGCTGGTATCGAGGCGGGAGCTGAACAAGTTCATGTAACGATTAATGGATTAGGTGAAAGAGCTGGAAACGCCTCTCTTGAAGAAGTTGTACTTGCTTTAAATCTGTTATATAATAAAAAGACTAACATAAAAACGGAGAGTCTTTACCGAACATCCCAACTTGTCTCAAAACTTACGAAGGTACCCATCCCACTAAATAAGGCCATAGTCGGTGATAACGCTTTTGCACATGAAGTTGGAATACACACCCACGGTGTTGTCATACAACCCCTAACCTATGAACCCTTCCCTCCAGAACTTGTAGGTCAGATGAGAAAAATTATTCCTGGAAAGTATTCTGGAAAGCATGGAATCAAAGCTGAGTTAGAGAGCTTAGGGCTATATCCAACAGATAAACAACTTGGAGAGATAGTTCGTAAAATTAGAGCACTTGGAGATAAAGGCAAGATTGTTACTGATGCAGAGTTAATGAAGATAGCGAAAGACATTACAGGCCAAAACATTGATGATAAGAAACTAATTGAACTTAGAGAATTTTCCGTTATGACAGGGACAAATATGACATCTACAGCATCTGTCAGAATCATTCTCAATGGGAAGGAATTCTCCTCGGCGGAGACGGGGGTCGGTCCAGTCGATGCTGCTATCAGAGCTATTCAGAAGATTACAAGTAATCTGGTAAATGTACAGTTGAAGGAATATCGTTTAGAAGCTTTAACCGGTGGTTCTAACGCTGTCGCCGAGGTCATTGTAAAAGTTGAGGATAACTTAGGGAACACAGTTTCAGCTAGATCTGCCAATGAAGATATTGTAAAAGCTAGTGTCAACGCAATGATTATTGGTATAAATAGAATTCTCTTCAAGAAGAAAGAAGGAAAACTGTAAAAAAAACAATTAAGGCTTGTTGGAAGAAGTTTTTTACGTTTCAAGTATCTTAAGATGTTTATAGGGGTACTTATACCACGTTTAGTAATTTACTTATCTTAAATCTGTTTAAACATGAAGGAGAGGTGGATATTAAAACCTAGAATTAAGAGACGTCTTTTAAGAGTGCATCCGAATATTAAAGAGATTGAGTAACTAAATCGATAAAAGGCTGTCTAGTAATTATCCGTTTTAATAAAAGAAGCTTTTTATTAATAAATTTCTATAAGATTGAAGTCTGATATCACTTTCTAATTTTTTATTGAAATATATATTTATAAATTCTTAATTGTATTAATTTATGTTACTCTAATTTTTTAAACAAAAAAACATTATTGTGTTATTTTTTTCAAATTGTGGTCATGTGGTATGTCTCAAAACAGTAGAGTAAGTATAAAAGTATTTGATGCTGTTGCAGCACCTCTTCGCCTCCAAATTCTAAGAGTGGTATATACACGTGGGGTCTTAGGCTATAGTGAGATTATGAAACAACTGAGACTTAATCCAAGTAGGGATGCTGGTAAGTTTGCTTATCATTTAAGAAAACTTGTTCAAGCCAAATTAATAAATACAGATGAGAAGACAAAAAAATATAGACTTTCTTCTCTCGGCAATATGATTATTGGTTTCTCTCAAGGTGTAGAGGAACAAGTTTTGAGAGGGGGAAGAAAGCTTTTTGTTCGCACTTCCCGATTAGCGATGGAAGAATTTGATAAGAAACGAATCGTTAAAGCTTTAAAAAAAGAAGCGAATGTGCCGTTAAACATTGCTAAAAAAGTTGCTGAAGAGACAGAGGAGCGACTTTTCAAGCTGGATACCCTCTATCTTACAGCACCATTGATCAGGGAGTTCGTTAATGCCATTTTAATTGAGAAGGGGTTTCAGGAGTATAGACATAAACTTACGAGGGTGGGATTACCTGTTTATGATATAACTCAACTTATCGAGAAAGCTGAAAGATCTGGTATGGATGTGGAAGGGATAAACAGTCTTATGGGTGGGAATGTTATGAATGAATATGTCCTTCTCAATGTACTCCCAAGGAAGGTAGCGGACGCTCACCTATCAGGATTTTTACATGTGAAAGATGCTGATATGTGGGTGCTTAAACCGGATGAGTTCGTACATGATCTACGTGAATTCCTATGGAAAGGATTTAGATCTATCAACAGAATGGATATGACGATTTCTTTCGGTCCCCCAAAATCATTTGAAGCTGCTCTTACTGTTATCGCGTTGGTTATAAATACTACAAGGAGAGAGCTTAGTGGAGAGCAGGTTATTAACCATTTCAATCTCTTCCTTGCACCGTTTATAAAGAATATGTCACAAGAAGATGTTAAAAAAGCTCTACAACATTTCCTTTTTAATCTAAGCCAAATATCATCCGAAGTTTCTTTAGGGATAGATTTTAGAGTTCCAGAAGCTTTGGAGAGAACAAAGGTGCAAAAGACGTATAGTAAAAAAGGAGGATATTATGGAGATTATTTCGATGAAAACTTAAAAATAATATCTACACTTATCGACTTGATTTTTGAAGATGTAGATCATAAACCAATAATCAATCCACATCTCATTTTCAACATAACACAAAGAGATCTAAAAGATTCAGAAGTTGAAAAGTTACTGCTGGAAGCACATAAACTGGCTACTAAACGTGGTACACCCTATTTTGTTAATCTTTGTCCTAGTTGGCAGAAAGACGCGGTCTATTCTGCTACTGGAAAACGACTTTCATCGGATTGGACTACTGATTGGGAACTTGACACGATAAGAACGGGGAATTTAGGCAGCGTTATTATAAACCTTCCAAGACTTGCTTATGAAGCTAAAGGGAGAAGGACCTTATTCTTTAACAGACTTGACGATTATCTGACCATGGTTATAGATGCCTTAAAGATAAAGTATCAAGAGATTGAGAAACGAATGAAAGGTGTACTTTTACCAATATTAACGCATAAAGTAGCAGGAGACTCATATTTTAGGATACAGAATGCGCCTTTATTAGTAGAATTTGTAGGGTTAAATGAAGCAACTACAACAATGATAGGAGAACAACTGCATAAGGATAGAAGAGCGATTGATTTTGCTTTAAGACTTGTAGATCATATGGTATCACAAGTCAAGGAACTTTCAGAGGAATCAGGATTCCGAATAGCCATATCACAAAGCACGGATAATGAAGCAGCGCAACGCCTCGCGAAATTAGATATAGAGAAATACGGGTGGAACAGAGTTTTTGTTCAAGGAACGAAAGAATCACCATACTATACCGCTCTCACAACAGTACCTTTAGAAGCGGAGATTTCTTTGAAAGATCGAATGAATATTGAGAGTTCCTTTCATCCCCTTTTAACGGGTGGACACCTTACTTTGATTGAATTGGAGGAACAAAAGAATGAACCAGAAGCCTTATTAAACTTGACAAAGGAAATATGCCAATCTTATCACATTGGAGCTTATGCGTTTACGAAAAGTTACAGTTATTGTCGAACCTGTCGAAAAATTTTCAGTGGATATTTTAAGAAATGTCCTCAATGTAAATCCATGAGGGGATACATTCATTATAGTAGACGCTTATCGAAGTATAAACCTATAGATTTATGACCTGAAACTAAACATGTTAATTTTTATAAAAGGATGCGTCATGTTCTAACGTGAGATATATTGAAGGGTAAATCCTTTAATATTACTCATTTTGGGAGCGGGTACTTGAATTTATATATTATGCACTATTTTTAGTCTAAATACAGAGGTTTAAGCTTCAGATTTTTATTAGAAAAATGTAACTTTCTTAAAGTAATTTTGAGGTTATAACGTTATAAAACAAATAACGTATAAAAAAGAGATATACTTCTTTATATAGGAGCTTTAGCTTACGAGTTTTTCTTATAAAATTTTGGTTCATAAGAACGAAAAATTTAGATATAATTGTTTAAAATAATTAATATGTAATACGGTAGTCCTCATCATAGCGAAGATATAAAGAAAGGGTACTCGTCTAAACCTTCGCATGTTTTACTTCAAAAGTAATACATTTATGATCTTAGCTGGAAGTGTCGATATGCATAACAATAGCAACAAAATCTTAGTCAGAACATCAAAAAGAATAATGGTTCCCTTCAACCGTGAAAAAATCGTCAAGAGTCTCATAAAGGAGACTGGGATTGACAAGGAAGTTGCTAATGAGGTTGCATTCAAAGTAGAAGTGGAGATTCGTCATATGGATTTGGAATTTTTAAGTGCACCTCTAATAAGAGAAATTGTTAATGTAAAACTTCTTGAGAGACAATTGGAGGAGGCTAGAAAACGTTACACTCGTGTTGGACTTCCAGTTGCTGATGTAGAAAGGATTATTTTTGGGAACCATAAATACTCTAAGGAGAATGCAAACCTTCAGCAGAATCCAGAGACAGTTCATAAACTCATTGCAGACAATGTCATAAGAGAGTATAGTTTGCTTAGAATCATACCTACTAAACTTGGGGACCTGCATATGAAGGGGGCAATCCACATTCATGACTTGGACTATTTTCCTACCAGACCCTTCTGCCTATCTCATGACGCCAGATTCTTCTTTAAAAATGGGTTTATAGCAGATGGTACCGGGACACATACAGCTGTTGCAGGACCTGCTAAGAGAGCTGAAGTTGCATTATTACATGCATTGAAGGTACTTCAGGCAAGTCAGGTAAACTGTGGTGGTGGTCAGGGGCTCCACAATTTCAATCTCTTTATAGCCCCCTATTTAAGAGGGATGGATTATGATGGGGTTAAACAAATAGCACAGACAATGTTCTTTGAGTTAGGGGAGATGTATGTCGCTAGAGGAGGTCAAACCGTTTTCTCAAGTGTCTCTATCGAGCCAGGTATACCGAAAACGTATGCTGATATTCCAGCCATTGGACCGGAGGGTAAGATTGTTGGTGTTTATAGTGATTATGAGGAAGAAAATAGACGCTTTTTCGACGCGATTATGGATGTGGCTATGAAGGGGGATTATATAGGAAAACCTTTCAACTTTCCAAAGTTAGAGATTCGTATAAAACCAGAGTGGATTGATAAGTATGAAGAAGAATACATGCTCTCAGCGAAGTTAGCAGCGAAGTTTGGTACTCCTTATTTTTTTAATGCAGGTGCACCCTATATGCCGGGGGAGATGGTTTGTACGCAATGTTGCCGTTTTTACATGCAACATCAGAGTTGGAATGATGAAGAGGATCTTTTGAGAGGTACATTACGTGGTGGAGTCATTCAGAACACAACTGTGAACCTACCACAATGCGCTTATGAGGCGAATGGAGATGATGATAGGCTCTTCGAGGAAATCCGCCAACGGATGGACGCTGCAAGAGATGTTTCGTTCATCAAGATTAACGAGATGAAGAAGCGTTTAATCGAAGGATCATTACCTTTCCTTTCTCAGCCTGTTGATGATAAACTCCATAAGGTAAAGTGGTATGATTATGATTATAATGGAGGCGGACTTCGGGTAAAAACGAAATATAGCCGTACGCTTCCTGGAACTCCATATTTGGAAGTTGAAAAACAAGGGATTACAATTGGTATGGTTGGTCTTAATGAGACCTTAAAAGTTCATGTTGGTGATGAGATTCATGAAAACCTCTATGCATGGAGATTTGGTCTCAAGATTATAGGGTATATGAGAGACATTGTTGATGACTACGCGAAGGAGACAGGGGCTTCCTTTGGTTTAGTTCAATCACCAGCTGAATCATGCGCTACTCGACTAGCACAAATAGATCTAAATAGATATGGATCTCGAGCAGTAGTTCAGGGCGATCCTAGTAAAATGGAGAATGATCTGCTCTCTGTATACTATACAAATTCATCTCATGTAAATGTAGCGGCGGGTATTCCCCTAGGTAAACGGATGACAGTAGAATCCAGTTTTCATCCATTATTCAGTGGTGGAACGATAATGCATATTTTTCTTGGTGAAGCTTACCCAGATGCGGAAGCTTTATGGAAATTAACGAAGTATATAACAACAAAGACACTTACGGGTTACTTCGCTTACACTAAGGACATGACCATCTGTAGAGGTTGTAAGAGAACTCACTTTGGCCTTCTCGACAGATGTCCAAATTGTGGTGCAGAGAATGAATTATTAGAGCATTGGAGTCGCGTGACCGGTTATTATCAGGAAATCAGTGGTTGGAATGCGGGAAAGAAAAAGGAACTTGTTAACAGACATAGGTATAACGTGATTGAGAAAATTAAGGAAGAAATAAAGGTTAATGTTTAAGAAAAAAATGGACGCTATATGATGGTTAAATCTACAGCGCATAATGTAGGTTTGATAAGTATTGGATATTCCGGGTGGAAGAATTAATTTAGACGCTATTTACTCGTTTTGTTTATTTTTCTGGTAACAAGAATGAAGGTTATTTCATCAAAGCTTAGGATGACAATTGATTTGATTTTTAATAAAATTACCTTAAGTAATTTTTATGTTGTATTAAATATAAATATTTAAATAATTGACTGAGAGGCGCTGTACAACACGGAGTTAGATGAGGATGGAGAGAAATATAACTATTCAAAAAATTACTCAGACACCTATAGAGGAGCGGTTTATTGAAATTATTGAGAGGAAGGGGCGGGGACATCCAGACTACATTGCGGATTCAATTTCTGAAGTCGTTTCTGTGGCTCTATGTAAGTATTATAAGAAAAAATTTGGCGTCATATTTCATCATAATGTTGATAAGGCGCTTGTCGTAGGAGGTAGAGCGAATCCGTTTTTTGGTGGGGGAGAAGTTTGTGAACCGATTCAGATTATTGTTGCAGGTAGAGCGGTCATAGAGGTTTTAGAAGATGGGAAAGTAATACCAATTCCTATCGGCAGTATCGTTTTAGAAGCAATGAATGGTTTTCTTGAAAAAAACTTTCGTTTCCTTAACAGAGATCAACATGTAATCTGTAACTATATGATTAGACGTGGCTCAGTAGACTTGATTACTACCTTTGATGCAGACCAAGTAATGCCTCTGTCCAATGATACGTCTTTCGGTGTAGGTTATGCCCCCTTAAGCCAAACGGAGAGAGTTGTTTTTGAGACAGAAATGTATTTGAATTCTGATCTAGTTAAGAAGGAACTTCCAGGGATTGGTGAGGATATTAAAGTTATGGGTCTTCGGCAGGATAAACACATAGATTTGACCATTTCAGCGCCGCAGATTAGTAGTTTAACACCTGATCTTGAACATTATCTCTCAATAAAAGAAGAGATAAAAGATCGTGTTGCAGACTTTGGAGTTGAAATAACGACATATCCTATTGATGTTTTTGTTAATACTGCAGATGTGCCTGAAAGAAATGTTGTATACCTTACTGTAACTGGGACATCGGCTGAGCAAGGAGATGATGGTAATACGGGTAGGGGAAACCGTGTCAATGGTTTGATCACGCCCGGCAGACCTATGTCTCTTGAGGCAACGGCTGGAAAGAACCCTGTCAATCATGTTGGAAAGATTTACAATGTTCTAGCTAATCAGATTGCAAATAAAATCTATGAGGAAGTCAAAGGGATACAAGAGATCTACATAAAGATTTTGAGCCAGATAGGTAAACCAATAGATCACCCACTGGTTGCAGATGCTCAACTTATTTTAGAAAAAGGAATATTTTTAAAAGAGATCAATAATGACATCAAAAGCATCGTAGATGAAGAGTTGGCTAATATTAAGCAGATAACTAGTGCAATAATAGAGGGTAAAGTCAAATTATTCTAAAAGACATCCCATTTTCTTTCTCCTTAAATAAAAGGTTCGGTATCTTTTTCCCTTATTATAAACAGTATAAACATTAGAGATTAATGCTGTGTAAGTAAATTTTTATCTTTCATGTGAGTATTCCTTAGCATGCGAATATATCCAAAAAAGAAACCTAATTATATTTTTATTTCTGGTGGCGTGCTTAGTGGTTTAGGTAAGGGCATCACCACTGCCTCGATAGGACTTATTCTAAAATCTAAAGGATTCAAGGTAACAGCTATAAAAATTGATCCGTATATAAATTTTGATGCAGGTACTTTGAGGCCAACAGAACATGGTGAAGTGTGGGTAACAGAGGATGGGGGAGAGATCGACCAAGATTTAGGTCACTATGAACGATTTCTTGGAGAAAAGTTAAGTAAAAACCACAACATTACAACCGGTCAAGTTTATTATGCTGTCATCACGCGAGAACGTGCGGGTAATTATCTTGGAAAAACCGTACAACCAATCCCGCACATAACAGATGAAATTAAAAGAAGAATTACTACATTAGTAGAAAAAGAAGGCGTCGAGTTTGTACTGATTGAAATAGGGGGGACCATTGGAGATTATGAAAATGTTCTCTTTCTCGAAGCAGCTAGACAGATGAAGTATGAAGGTCGGCGCGTTCTATTTGTACATGTAAGTTATCTTCCGGTATTAGGATCTACCGGAGAGATGAAGACAAAACCTACGCAACACTCGGTCAAAGCTTTGCAAGGGTTAGGCATTCAACCGGATTTCATAATTTGTAGATCGGAGCAGGAATTAGATGCGCCGAGAAGAGAGAAGGTTGCCCTTTTCTGCAGTGTAAAGAGTGAAGATATAATCGCAAATCCTGATGTTAAAAATATTTACGAGATTCCATTGAAGTTAGATGAACAAAAGATTGGTGATAAAATTTTAAATAAACTTGCTCTTAAAGCAAAAAAGTCTGATTTATCTGATTGGAAGAAGTTTGTAGAAAAAATGAATAATGCAACAAAAGAAGTGAAAATTGGAATAGTGGGTAAATACTTCGATGTTGGTAAATACAAACTACGTGACTCTTATATTTCGGTTATTGAGGCAATTAAACATGCTGCTGGTGCAAATGATGTTCACCCTAAAATGATGTGGATTGACGCAAAAGATTTAGAAAAGAAAAGTAAACTAAAAATATTGAACGAGGTTGATGGGATTATTGTACCAGGAGGTTTCGGATCTGAAGGAGTTGAGGGAAAGATTTTAGCGATTAAATACGCCCGTGTAAATGAGATCCCATTCTTGGGATTATGTTTCGGTTTTCAACTTGCTGTAGTTGAATATGCAAGAAACGTTTGTGGTTTAGAAGATGCAAATACAACCGAAGTGGATAGTGGAACAAAGATACCGGTTATTGATTTTCTACCCTGGCAAAAAGAGTTAATAAAACAATCGAAATATGGTGCAACTATGCGTTTAGGGGCTCAGGTAATAAGAATTAAAAAGAACACGCTTGCTTGGAAACTTTATGGTAATGACAGAGTTGTCGAACGTTTTCGTCACAGATACGAAATAAATCCAAAATATATTAATGAATTCGAAACCCATGGCTTCATTTTCTCAGGAGAGTCAGAAAAAGAGGAGGGAATTATGCAAATCGGTGAACTGCCAGAGTATAAACATAAATTCTTTATTGGAACTCAGGCACATCCAGAATTCACATCACGCCCATTAAAACCTAATCCATTATTCAATGGTTTCATAAGAGCATCTAGTAGATGATTTCCATCCATTTAACATTACACGTTGGATTTTTATTATTTCCCTCAAGTTATCTTTTAGACCATTACTGTAGGAAACAAAAATTGGGCGGATGATGACTTAATTGTCTCCTTGCAAGTAGTTCTCAAGTATGACAATAAAATGTTTTCTATACTGACAAGAGTGCTATTAAATTAATGAATATAAGTTGTGGGTTCATTAAGTGTCCTTCTTATAACAGAGTTTAGAACATAGAGCTTAGTATGTGATGCGATTACCCATATAACAAACACTACTTCTGAATACGATGCCTACTCAGGTTATTAGTTCCTATCCGAGCATAATAACATATATTACAATTAAAAGATTTAATGCAGGAGTGAGTTATAGACAAAATTTCTTTAAAGTATCTATAGCAATACCATTATGTATAATTATTCTGAGTTATGCTCTTCAACACGCTATCTACTTTGTTACTTCTTGGTATCTTCGCTCTTTCAAATAGATCCCTGTGC
>JAUWWH010000066.1 GCA_030617005.1 Candidatus Bathyarchaeota archaeon
ATTCCTTTTCAGACAATAGTTTTCTCAGCTCTAAAAATTTGTTTTTCGTTCATGGTGAGAAATTTTATCGGTATACATCATTATATTTTTAGGATCTGTTAAGTCATTTTCTGTTCTCAATTTTTTAATTGAAATTCTTCCCCGTCTCTCAATAGTACAACTTTGATGTTTGAGTCAGCTTCAACTTTCTCTTTAAAATCTTCACGTTTTGTACTCCAACAATGCATAGGTATCACAGTTTTTGGGTTAATCACGACAGCAGCTTCAGCTGCCTCAACATTGTCCATGGTATATGTATCTCCAGTAGGTAGTAAAGCCACATCTATATGTCCAAGTTGTCGCATTTCAGGGATAAAATCTGTATCTCCAGCGTGATAAATGGTCTTACCTTCTACAAATATCATATACCCAACGCCAGAACCTTTTGGATGATATGGATTACCGGGGGACCTAAACCGGGTTATATTATATGCTTCAATAGCTCTAACTCTTACATCATCAATCAGTAGCTCTTCTCCAGATCTAATCGATTTAACTCTTCCCTCAATTTTAGAGATACAATCTTGAGGAGCAACGATTACAGTGTCTATTTTTTGAACTAAATTAATTTTTTCTGGATCACAGTGATCTGAATGAGAATGAGTGACAAGAATTAAATCTGCTTTTTCCGAAGCTTCTCCAGAGTTCTCCAAGTCGATATAAATGATTTTTTGTTCACTCGTTATCTGAAAACTAGCATGAGCTAAACATTTTATAGAAACAACCATTTTACTCACTATACTTATTAGTTAATCTTCATTAACATATATTTTTTTAGAAGAGTTAGCTTAAGTAGTGCTTTTAATGTCTGGTAATGAAAGCTTCCAAAAAAACTATTTTAATTCTACCTTTTCTCAAAAGAAAATTCAATGTATTTAAAGAAAATAGAGTAAAATTGTTTATTAAATCAGCTAATTAAGATTATTTATTTAGATGACAATTCATATTGAATTAGAGTGACCATTGATGGACACTAATACTTTAAGATTTAAGCATTCTACCTTCTTAGACGATATTATGAGATCAGCACAACTTGCAGCTGCTCTTGAGGTTAGTGGATGGCCAAAACCTGGCAATGTTCACAGAACAGCAGATTATGCCGATATGACCTTTGAGCAGTTCATCGCTGGATCGATAGCCTTAGGTCCAGCTAATAGAGAAGCTTGCTTCAAAGGTATGCTTGCAGGTCTTGGTAAAATTAAGATTGAAGATATCGGTATTGGACAATATATTAAAAATTCGGTCATAGATTTCAAAGCTTGGCATTTGAACGGGAATACACATCTAGGCACATGCCTACTCTTTATACCTCTCTCAGCTAGTGCAGGTTACACATTCGCGCAAAGAGAAGAGATTGACCCAGTCTCCTTAAGAGAAAATGTTAGCCGAATAATGGAAGCAACAACTACTTTGGATGCTATTGACGTTTATGAGGCCATTAAAAATGTCAACCCTGCAGGTCTTGGACAATTAAAAAGTGTTGATGCTCCAGATTTAACTGAGAAAGGAGTGGAAAAAAAAATATTGGACACTGGCCAGACTCTCTTTGATATGATGAAAGTCTCATCCCAGTGGGATACAATATCAAAAGAATGGGTGACTGGTATGAAAATATCTTTTAAAATAGGCTATTCAACGATTAAAAGAGTCTATGATGAGACTGGAAAGATCAATATAACCACAGTTAACACTTTTCTTACGATCCTAGCACAATTTCCAGATACTTTTATCGCTCGTAAAGTCGGAGTAAAGGTCATCCAAGATATTCCGAGAGCTGTAGCAATCGGACTTAAAAAAGCAGAAGAAATATCTAAAAAAGCAGCAGCAATAATTCGCATGGGAGGATTGAAGACAGTTGAAGGAAAGAAAGCTCTACTAAATTTTGATAGAGAACTTAGATTAGATTATAAATTAAACCCAGGAACCACAGCTGACCTGACTGCTGCTTCTCTCTTAATAGCGATTATCTGTGGATTAAGACCTTGAAAAATCAATGATTCATAAAACATTGAGGGGTTTTACCTAAAATGAATTCTATGAAATATAGAGAGGGGGACTTCATCGAGACCATTGAAGGCTTAATCTTTGATGTGAAAGGTCTCGTCCACCCTCTAAATCGCGTAATTGCTTTTGTCAGATACATTCCTGATGAAAAGGGTGAACGTCAAAGAAAAGATTCACGATATTGCAAAGTCTACGCTCTCAAAATGAGAGAAAATCTCCTAAACAAAGAATATCCTCACTATTTAATTGTGGATCCAGTGCTTAATGTTCGAATAAGTGAGGTTCATATAGACCATGTAACTCATCATTACAAGCCTCAAGATACAGTAAGAATGCTAAAAAGAAAAGAAGAAATTGATGATGTTGAAACTGATGCTTTAGAATTCCTTAACCTTTTAGTAGAAGCCTCTGGAATTTCTCAGACAAAAATTGGGATCTCAGGATCTATTATGGTAGATCTACACTTATCCACATCAGATATCGATATCATCGTTTATGGAACTCAAAATTGCCTAAAAATCAATAAAGCTTTAAAAGATTTTTTTAAGGATAAGAAAAGTTTGATTAAAGCATATAATCTTGAAGGTTTAAAAAAACTGTACTCTTTTCGAGTAAAGGATACTCCAATATCTTTTGAAGATTTTTATAGACATGCAATTAGAAAAGTTTCTCAAGGAACGTTTCGAGGTAGGGATTTTTCTATAAGGTATATAAAAGATTGGGATGAAGTGAAGAATAAATTTGGAGAAACACTTTACAGATCATTAGGGCAAAGAACAGTTATAGCAAAGATTATAGACGATTCAGAGGCTATCTTTACACCTTGCTCTTACTTAGTGGAAGACGTGGAGTTCATTAAAGGAGAAAAGGTTACTCTTTTAAAGGAGGTAGCTTCCTTCAGGGGGAGGTTCTGTCAGCAAGTGCGGAGTGGTGAGTCTATCATTACTCGGGGTAAACTTGAATGTGTAAAGACTGGGAAGAAAGAATATTTCCGAATATTGGTCGGAGGCAACGCTCAAGACTATATTATTTCTTGTAGGAAGGATGGAATTGATAAGAAATTTTAGGGATCGAGACTATTTAGAGACTGAGGAAGGCTTCTTCTTCACCGTAGTGGGGAACATCCACCCAAAGGACAGAGTGATAGCTTATCTTAAGAATATCCCCTCACAATCAGGAAAGTGGGGAAGTGGAGAAAGACGTTATGAGAGAACTTTAAAGTACTACACAATGAACTGTCTCACAGAGACCCTCAACTTCTTAGCTGATCACCATCCACATTATATTCAAAGGTTAAAAGCGGATAATATCACCTTTTCATCTGTACCAATAAACCGCATCCATAAACATTATCGTCCAGAAGAAAAATTGATTACTCTGTCAAGGAAGAAGGATCTTGATATACTCCAAAATAAGACCATTGAATTAGTTAATCTGTTAGCTAAGACAAGTAATGTTCAATCTTCTTGCTTAGGAGTTACAGGTTCTATTTTGATAGGTATACATAATCTGGCTTTTTCGGATATAGATTTAACAGTCTACGGAAGAAAGAATAGTCTTGCCTTAAAAGAGGCACTGCAACAACTCATGAAACAAAAAAAGAGTCCCATAAAAAAGCTGATTAACGAAAACTTGAAGGAATGGTGTAAGAAAAAGAGTGAACTTTTTCCCCTAACAATAAAAGAAGCGTATAAAATCTATCAAAGGAGATGGAACCGCGGCACGTTTAAAGGTAAACTTTTCTCAATACACCCAATAAAAGTTGAAAAAGAGACATTGAAGAAATATGGTGATATAATTTTTACACCTATGGGAATCATCGAAGCTAAAGCTCAAGTCATCAACTCATCCGACGCGATATACATGCCAGCAATCTACTTAGTTCGAGATGTCCAAATATTTTTTGGACCAAATGTTCAAGGAATTGAAGAAGTGACGACTTATGAAGGACTTTACCGAGATCTTGTTTACGATGGTGAATATCTCCTTTGTCGAGGAAAATTAGAGAAGGTTGAAGATAAACGACATGGCAGAACCTACCACAGGATAATCATCGGTTCTCCAGAAGCAGCTGGTAACGATTACATAAAACCAGCTTTTTGGTAAGATGTTAATGTTCTGTAGAACCATTTTTCATTAAAAACAATCATAACTTTTTATTGTATGACATATTATTTTGCGAAAAAGTCATAAATTGGTACATACTATATTAAGTATTAGTGGATGTAATCGATGCGAGAGGATGAAAGAAGGGAAGTTTCAAAGATCTTTAATGCCCTAGGCAACGATACAAGAGTTAGAATACTCCTTTTGGTCAGTAAAACGAAGCGTCCTTTGCACATTAAAGCGATAGCCACAGCTTTGAACATGGATTATGCAGCTCTTTACCGACATGTAAAAGTTCTACAGCGAACTGGCTTATTGGAAGTCTATGAGGTAGGTCGATCTCGAGTGTTATCACTGAAGAAAAAGGAATTGATTGAGAAACTGATTGAAATTGCAACTAAAATAATGCAATAAAGACACAGTATTTTACTAAAAAGATAAATATAAGTTAGCTAAACTACTATTTCTCAATTTTAATAGCAGTGATCCTTATTGACTATTGGAACCAGAGAAATCGCAGTATCAAGTGTGCTTGGCGCTCTATCCTTCTTGTTTGAAGTAGTGCCTGGACCTCCATTCGACATACCCTTCCCACTATATCCCCGAGTTACATGGGACATAACAGGAATTCCAATGATGGTCAGCCTGTTACTTTATGGACCATTATCAGCAGTTTATACATGTCTAGTTGGAACAGCCATTATCTTCCTCCGTGGAAACATATCTGGAGGATTATTTAAGGTCGTTGCAGAACTCTCCACTTTATTAGCATACGCCTCGATTAGAAAAAGTACAATAGTCAAATCAACAATTGCATCATTTACCAGAGTGATTGTGATGACAATTACGAACTATTACATGCTCCAATTCTTCTACAAGATGCCCAAAAAAATTGTGATTGGTCTCCTCCCGGTCCTAGCAATGTTTAACTTCTCTCAAGCTATTATTAACATAATTCCAGCACATATTATCCATAAAAGGATAAGAACGTTTATCCAAGACAAAGGCTTAGTCTAGCAGTTCATCGATAAGGTATAATGATCTGATTCTTAAAAAGAACTTGGAATGGAAAGATTTCTAACCATTCTAGAATAATTTAACATCTTTATTAAAGATGAACCTGAATGATACTTTTGTTTCTCTACCGAGCTCATATTATTTGTTATAAAGAAGACCCAAGATAACCCGATACAAATATGCTCGAATACATCATGCTCACTTTTTACAAGATTGTAATACACATTAAGATAAAAAAAGAGGTAGAATCTGAAGGATAAAGAATCAATAAATCGGGATCAACTTGCCTAAAGTTAATGATTCAACATATTTACAGAATAAGAAAAATTTATGAACCAAAAAAATGTGTATTTTTTTTAAAAAAATATTCAAAGATGAGATAATAAATCCATAACATCAAAAAATTCTATCTAACATTTTATGGGAACATGCAAATGGTACAACCATTAAAGCAGTAGATTATTTAAAAGATTTTCGTTAAATCGGGAAGAGAAAACGGGGTAAAGAAAAGAGGAGATAAGGGAGAATCAAGAAGGGAGAGTGGGGAGAGAACAGAACAGAACGGAGATTCCCTACTAAGTTAAATGCCATTTTTTACTGCAAGGTGTCCCTATGGTAGAAATGTTTGGAAGTGGGGAGAATATCTCCCTTCTTGATTCTCCCCACTCTCCCTTCTTGATTCTCCCTTATCTCC
>JAUWWH010000208.1 GCA_030617005.1 Candidatus Bathyarchaeota archaeon
AGTTCGAAGAATAATTGATAGTAAAAGCCCTTCTTGATAGGGTTGAAAAGCTGGGTAATGTTAACAAAGAGAGGCACATCATTTACGAGGAGCGTATTGACGAGACATGACTCTTGTGAGAACGTTGCACTGCTAATTGAGAAATTGAACCAAGATTCCCACTTCTTACTATTATCCAAGAAGAAGCGGAACTCGTAGAGAGAGGGTAAGGTGCTAGGCTCGCCCTTAAGAGCGTCTGGGAAAGGTTGGGTCTCGTTACGGAACTTCGCTTTTAACATGTAGTATGCAGGGTAGTTCAGGTAATTTCTGACGCCGAGGATAATGTTTTGCCTTTCCCCAACTTTTATTGGCCCTGGATATTCTGAGATGGTATGGTTCGATCCAAGAGCCCAAAGCTCGGAGAAGGGAGCTTCAGCTGCGTTAGTGAGGTGCACTATCGTATTGATGACTGGAGTTGACATGATTGAGGCTAGTAGGATGGTGGTAATCGCAAATATGGTCCGATATTGGTTAAGTTTCATGTAAACAAATCGCCATGCTTGATTTGATACCATTTCTTGAAGCGACGCCAAAGGATGAAGCTCAATACGATAATTATCCCAATTGAGATGGAACTTGTTACGACAGCAGACCAGAATCGTTCAAGATATTCAGAGGCAGTTAGATCTTTTAGCTGTATTGCTCTGATCATAGTATCTGAACTTATATTATAACTGGCTGTAGCAAAGTAAATCGACCTGTTTATATTTCCAATTCGATATTCTAGATATGCTTTATCCAGAAACACTACTGCATTATCCAGCTCTCTCAAGAGAATTGACACATTGGCTCCGTTCTTATCTGCTTCAGACACCACTAAGTATGTCGAGGCTAAGGTATTTTCGGCTAGTTCAAGGACTGAAGTGACCTCGTCTAATGCTTGAGCATTGGGTAGTATAGTGCTTGTGATCACTGCACAAAGTACTCCAATTAATAGGTTCTTATTTAGGAGAGGCATTTTTACTCTTCTTCCAAGGTAATAGCGTGCTCATTAAGAAAAGATAATTGTTTTTAAAATCTTTGAACCAGCCTTGAAAGCATTTAACTTTGTCTGGGAGCCCCTTCTCCTTGTATAACTTATCGGAATTTCCATTATCTTCAATCCTTGTTTCAAACACTTTACTGTCATCTCTGTCTCAATTTCAAAGCCTTTAGACGTTAGTTGCAAGAGTTCAACGGTTCTGCGGTTTAAGGCTCTATAACCGGATTGTGAGTCCGTGATGTTCCCATGGAAGAATGTATTTATAAGAAAGTTGAAAAGTTTATTTCCAATTTTATTTAGCTTAGATATGGAACCTTTTTCCATTCTGCCCTTTAGTCTTGAACCGACTACCATATCTGCTTCACATTCTATGATGGGTTTCAGAATTTTTTCCATTTCCAGCGGATCGTAAGTCGCGTCTCCATCGATGGTTACATATATGTCCCCATAGATCTTGTTTAAAGCTGTGCGGAGAGCCGTTCCTTTCCCTTCTCCATCTTGGAAAATAACATCTGCCCCTGCATTCGATGCCATTTCAGAAGTCCCGTCTTCTGAGTAGCCATCGACTACGATAACACGATGCACAAATTGCTTCGCTTTCTTGATGACTTCAGTTACGGTGAGAGACTCGTTCAGGGTAGGGATGATGCATACAATCTTCTGAGCTTTGACATCATTTTTAATAAGGTTATCCAAGTTATTCACATCAGAGTTAATAGAATCATGAAAAATTAGAGATATACTTACAACTTAAGACTGTATTAAAAGAGGTTTAACGTCCTTTTTTGGAAATATGTATCCGAGGCGCTTTTCTAAAGTACCATTATCCAACTTTTCGTATCGTTCAACAGAACCTACATCGTACCAGAAAGCATTAGTCAAATAAGCGTGAACAGTCTTTCCCTTCTGTATTAGACGAGGAATCAGATGGCTCATAATATCCAAGTTCATATGAGGTTTATTTAAATGCTTCAACTCTTGCAGCACGCACGTTTTAAGAATCAGGATCCCGATTCCTACATCGAGCTTCAATGTCGGCTTTTCAGTCCAACCAACCACATTTCCTTGGTTAACCTCTGCCACACCGACACCTACCTTGAATCCACTAGACACTGCTAAAGTAGCTATAGATCCCCTTTTCCTGTGTTGTTTCAACATCGCAGTTAAGTCGATATTAGAGATAATATCTCCGTAGTAAATGATAAGATCTTCACATGAGTCCGTTAATCCATTTTGATATGCGTTTAATATGGAACCACCTGTTCCTTTCAGATCCGGGTTGTCCAACAAATATTCAATATTTACGTCAAATCGATTGCCACTATTGAAATAGTTGGAGATTTGCTCATGTTTGTATCCTGAGAGTAGTAGAATATCATTGATGTTGTGATAGCTCAATAGGCGTATAATGTACTCTAAAAGGGGCTTTTGGTTATGCCCTACTGGAATCATGCACTTCTGAAAGTAGTAGGATAGAGGTCTCAACCGTTTTCCTTCTCCACCAGCGAGAACTATTCCCTTAATATTCTTGGATGTATTCATACAATAATCACTCAATTTTTTTTTAATATGAAAATTTACATAGGTTATGCAGATTTACTGGACTCCTGTGAGACGGAGGTATGTCGTCCTCAAACATTTTTTATCACATTCGTGTTTTTTATGGAAGATATTACGAGTTTTTTAATGTCTGAAGATCTTGTGTCGAGTTCCAATATCTTGTTTAAATTGGCCATCTTCTTGTCAAGTAGAGCGCGCTCAACTTCCAATCGACTTCTTTGATGTTTATATTCTCCATACTTAATCAGATAGGCTTCACCGTTACACGTCAACTCATAAACTCTATCGTTTTCCCTATAATTTACCAGCCCACAGTCAACCAACTTATTTAGATATTTACAAAGAAGTGCGTAGCTTAGGTTTGCCCCATACATTATGTGGGTTTTCCTCGGCCCTCTCATAACAACCGTCAGTATGCTGGCGACTATTTCTTCCCTTGATCTGTTTTTATTCAAATACATTCAACTCTTAAATTATTAAAATGAAGGAGCAATTGTCCTTTTTTCGCGCGCGATGTCTCAGAACTTTTCTCCTTCAAAACTTTAGATCTTATTCTAAACGAAACTGAACAACTAATCATCTAGGCGAATC
>JAUWWH010000105.1 GCA_030617005.1 Candidatus Bathyarchaeota archaeon
GATCGATACACGACCTACGTCGATAGTAAAAGTAGCTTCTGGTGAAACAGGATGGTTAGACTTCAAAGTAGAATATAAAACGGGTAAGTGGTTTCTTCCACACCACCTAATAGTCGACACAACAAAAACACATAAACAGGTGAATGAAAATACTTGGGTGAAAATTGATAAACAGAAGGTCAAAAATGTTCAAAAAGAACTGGATAACCTAGGCGTCAACCAAACGGAAAGAGGATATCGAACCAATATATATAGATTCATGTCACTTGAAGACTTCATAAATAAGATCGGTGGTAAGAAAGAACTCTCAACAGAATACCAACATTTTCTAGAACAAGTAAAGGGCTTCAAATACGACCAAACCTACCAGTTACCGCAACACATAGAAAAGGACTTGTCTAATAGCGGAATCAAATTGAGACCGTACCAAAGAGCAGGGATTCATTGGCTCAACTGGCTTACATCCCACTATCTACATGGTATCTTAGCAGATGATATGGGCCTCGGAAAGACCATCCAAACGATTGCAGTCATGCGCATCACATATGAGGAGAGTGGAAGTATGTCTCATTCACTCGTGATTTCTCCAAAGTCAGTCATAAGGCATTGGCGTAGAGAGATAAAGCGAGTCTTCCCCCAAATAAGCACATATGAGTATCGAGGAGCAAATAGGAACAAACATCTCCTGTATTCACCGAGAATGAGAATCTTCCTCACATCCTACGACACTGTAACTAGAGACATCGATATCCTAAAGACTATACCTTTCCTCTTTGTGGTTCTAGATGAAGGAACAAAAATCAAGAATCCACAAACAAAAAGAACCATAGCTGTTAAACAACTCAATGCAGCTCACCGGATCTCCTTAAGCGGTACACCTATTGAGAACAGACCCGTAGAACTCTGGTCCATCTTCGACTTCTTAATGAAAGGACACCTAGGAACCTATCGAAACTTCATCTCAAAATTCGAAAAACCAATACTTAAAGGAGACATCTCCAGCCCAGCTGAGTTAGCCAAACGAATTCACCCATTCACTCTCAGAAGACTGAAAGAAGACGTAGCTAAAGACCTCCCCGAGAAAATACAGATGGAGGAATGGTGCAGCTTAACTGAAGAACAGAAAACACTCTACAGTCAGATCCAAAATCTAGGAGTTAAACCAATTAGAAACGCTCTTCAAAAAGGAGAGAAGATTAACTACACAACCTCAATCTTCCCCCTGATCATAAAACTGAAACAAGTATGCAACCACCCATCCCTAATTACAGGTAAGACAGAACCATTACTCGGTAGATCCGAAAAATTTGATCTCGTCATCAAAAAAATAATCGAATTCAAAGAAAAAAAGGAAAATACAGTCCTATTCAGTCACTTCTTAGGCACCCTCGACTTGTTCGAAAAATACTTCAACAATGAAGGAATAAAATACATCAGAATAGACGGATCAACACAGAACAGACAGAGCTTAATCGACCGATTCAACAAGGGAAGAACTTCAGTTGCTCTCTGCAGCATTATAGCATGCTGCCATGGAATAGATCTAACAAGCGCCAATCACATCATCCACGTGGATCGATGGTGGAACCCTGCAATTGAAGATCAAGCCACAGACCGCGTGCATAGAATAGGTCAAACAAAGACGGTGTACGTCCATAAGATACTCACAATGGGTACATTAGAAGAGAAAATAGCGATATTACTCGAAAGGAAGAGAAAAATCTCAGATAAGATCATAAACGCAGCTACCATGGGAGAGATGAAGTGGACAAAAAAAGAACTACTAAAAATTTTAGAACCGTTCTCAAATTAAAGCATACTAATTAAGTCTCCGAATTATATGGTATCCAAACTTGGTCTTTACGATAGGGGAAACTTGACGTTTCTGAAGTGTAAAAGCTGCTGTTTCAAATTTTTTTATCATTTTTCCCCTTCCAAAGATTCCTAAGTCACCACCACGTTTTTTTGATGGACATATAGAAACTTCTTTTGCGATTTTTCCAAAAGTTTCTCCTCTCTTCAAACGTACAAGAACTATGTTTGCTTCACGCTGAGTCTTCACAAGGATATGAGCACAATGCACTTTATTTGACATATTAAGTGATTACTTCCTGTTAGTTATAACGATTACCATAAAAGAGGGAAAATAGTTTGATATCCTAACACATTAATTTTTTAGATACAAAAAAAATTATAAATATGCATGAAGAGTTACGTTAGAAAAGTTACTAAAATATGTCTGCTTGAGGAGAATATACTCTTTTTTCGTCCAATATTAGATAAATAATGTGGATTCTGAAGTTCGCACATTAGGATATTCATAGATTTCGAATCTATAGTTTAAATTCATAAAGCTAAAAATTAAACAAGAAACTTTCAACATCATGGACGATAAGAGGGGAAACGAAAAAAGAGTAGAATATAAAAAAATTATGAGAGAAACTGAGCAGGTTTTACAGGAAGCTAAAGTTATTGCAAGATGGGAAAAGAAGCCGTTTTACATCTCTTAAGATTAAGACTGAATCATTCAACTTAACTTTGAGGTAGCACTCAATCTCTTCTAAAAAACTCTCATCAAATAAAAAGCAGACTATTATTCTGGTTAAATTTAACAGAAACATAAGATTCCATTTTTTCATAGAAAAAGGGAAGGAAAATATGAATATGATTAGACGGATTCAGTTTGTTTCAGATCAGCTTGTAAATTGGATTATTGCAGGGAGAAAGATAGCAAGTGTCGTCTCTCTCGATAAAGTGAACGTCGATGAAAACGAGTATAACCATGCGCTGGTTGTAGGTGAATATTATGATGTCTATGATAGTAAACTTATGAAACGGTGTACTATTCGGATTACAGCAATGGAGCTGTGTATATGGAGTGATATTTCTGAGCGTCTGTGGCGAGGCGAAAGTAATGCAAACGCTGACGAGTTCAGAAAAGAACATAAAAACTACTTTGACAACCCTTCAGATAACTTCGAGTTCATAGCATATTACTTCCACCTCGTAGAATAACATCCAGTTTTATTCACAAATCCATAGCAGTATATTAGATGATAAACAGTAAGCCACCTACATCATAAATAAGACTGGGACTTATAAATTCTAGAATCACGATAAACCATTGTAAATTGCTAATATTTTTTTTTAAAAATAGTAAAAAAGTATTAGGTTAAGTTTTCTTTTAAGAAAGATTATATGTATCTGTGAAGTTTACCAAGATTGTTAGAAAATGGACTTATTAGAGCTTGAAAAACTGAAAAGGTACTCTTTTGAGATAGGTCCCATAAGACCACCATCAGAAGGGGGAAGCCATTCTCTTCTTATAAGAGCAACGCGTAATTGTCCATGGAATCTCTGTAAATTTTGTTATGGAACTCCTTATAATCGAGACATGTTTCAACTGAGAAGCGTAAACGAGATAAAAAGGGATATAGACGCAGCGAAGATAATTCGCGAATTATTAGAGATCATAACCAAAAAACTTGGAGGTATAGATCGGGCAGTTGGAGTGATTAACCCTCATTTTTTGCAAAATTATCAAAGTGTTAGAAACGTGTTTAACTGGCTATGTTTCAGCTCGAGAAGTGTATTTTTACAAGATGCTGACAGTTTAATAATGCCGATTAACAATCTTCTTCAAGTTCTAAGATATTTGAAACAAATCTTTCCAAATATTCAAAGGATAACATCATACGCTAGAGCGAAAACACTGACTCAAAAAATCAAAACTTTAGACAAATTAAAGGAATTGCAGAAAGCAGGTCTCTCAAGACTTCATGTAGGTTTAGAAACTGGTGATGATGAATTACTAAAATATATTAATAAAGGTGTAACAAGCGAAGAACATATTTTAGCAGGAAGAAAAGCTAAGGAAGCGGGTTTCGAGCTTTCAGAATATTGGATGCCAAGTTTAGGTGGAAAAGCCTTATCTAAACAGCATGCTTTGAATACTGCCAGAGTCTTAAATGCGATAAATCCAGATTTTATAAGATCAAGACGTTTTCTACCGCATATGGGAACTCCACTCTTCGATGAATGGATGAAGGGTGCGTTTCAATTACTCACACCTCATGAAGTATTAAAAGAAATTAGAATGATGATAGTGAATTTAGACATTACAGGTAAAGTCTGTTTTGATCATGCAAATAATCCAGCTTTTAGATTAGATTCCAGTTACACTTGGTTGTTTAAACAAGATTACAATGGATATCAATTTCCAGAGGAAAAAACTAAAGTTCTAAATATTTTAAAAAAGGGATTGGAAATTGATGAATCTTTATACATATCCCGAAGATTTATTTAAGATATATCTTATGCGCTGAAAACGAAGCCATTTCAATCATTGACTAAAAAAGTTTCATATACTCGATGAGATAAAAATCGATTTACGCTGACCAAGCACCAGATGAGTACTCAATTGGAACGAGTTGAGTGAGTCTTAACTACATGAAGGAGGGGTAATCAGTAGGTAAATTGTTTTTAAAGAAATAAGTTCTCCTATATGATCTAGAAGTTCAAAAAAGAAATTCTTGTAAGTATTTATTTGCAATCAATCGTTTCCTTTCATTTTTTATCCAATTGAATTATGGTCAATCCTAAATTCAAGAACCTATTCACTCGATGAACATCCTGGTCAAAATCGAACCCTTGAGCATTCGCAACTTTGTGAGAATCTAGATAATAAATCTTCTTAATTCCTGCCCAAGCAATTGCAGTTACACACATTGGACATGGTTCACCAGAGCTGATGATAACACAATCTTCAAAATTGAAACCATTCTCACCAGCTGTTCTAATGACTTCTATCTCAGCA
>JAUWWH010000093.1 GCA_030617005.1 Candidatus Bathyarchaeota archaeon
AACAGGGCGCCGTTCATATGGCTGATGGTTATGCAAGAATTAGCGGTGTTCCAGGCGTCTGTACTGCAACATCTGGCCCAGGTGGAACAAACCTTGTTACAGGGATCGCTACAGCCTACATGGATTCATCACCTATAATAGCTCTTACAGGCCAAGTTAATTCACAGTCTGTTAACTCATCATATCTGATTGGAAGAGATGCTTTTCAAGAAGCGGATATTATAGGGATAACGATGCCTATCACCAAACATAATTTTCAAGTGAAAAAAGCAGGTGACATTCCCTCAGTACTCAAAGAAGCGTTTTATATCGCTTCCACAGGACGACCGGGCCCCGTGGTAATAGATCTTCCAAAAAATACGCAAAAGGAATCTGCAGAAATGGACTTTTCATCCCCTATAAAAATCAGGGGATACAGCCCTACATATAACCCGCATCCAATTCAAGTGAGAAGAGCCGTGGAGCTACTTTGCAAGGCTGAACGCCCTATTATGTTAGCTGGTGGAGGAGTGATCAGTTCAAATGCATCTCACGAAGCCGTAAAACTAGCAGAATCTACATTGATGCCGGTTACAACGACGCTCATGGGTAAAGGTGTTATTCCAGAGAATCACTCTTTAGCGCTTGGATTACTAGGAATGCATGGTACCATTGTAGCAAATAAACTAATTCATGAAGCAGATGTGTTATTAAACGTTGGAGCACGGTTCTCTGATCGAACCACAGGTACACTAGATGACTTTTGTCCAGACGCGAAGATTATACATATAGATATCGATACAGCAGAAATTGGTAAAAATTTCAAGGTAGATCTTCCAATTGTTGCAGATGCGAAGAGAGCATTAAAAGAGATCTATAAGCAAGTGACTCAAAAAATGGTTAGAAAAGAGACATCAGTGTGGTTTGATAGAATCCAACAATTTAAAGGAGAGTATAAAGATTTATTGATTAAGGAAGGAGGGTTAAAACCTCCAAAACTTATGGTTGAATTGAGGAAGTTAGTACCAAATAATACCATAATATCCACGGGGGTGGGACAGAATCAGATGTGGGCAGCCCTTTACTTTAAAGCCGTTGAACCACGAACATTTATAACATCAGGAGGTTTAGGGACCATGGGTTTTGGTCTTCCAGCAGCTTTAGGAGCGAAAATGGCACGTCCAGATGTCCCAGTAATTAACATTGATGGTGATGGGAGTTTTAGAATGACAGAGCAGGAATTGGCTACCTCATTATTAGAGGATATCCCCGTTATAGTAATAATATTGAATAATTCTATGCTTGGTATGGTAGCCCAATGGCAAAGACTTTTCTATGGAAGGAGATATGCTTCAACAGAACTAAAGGATTCTCCAGACTTCGTTAAGCTTGCTGAGGCATATGGGGTAAATGGTATTCGTGTTGGTTCAGTAAAAGAGTTTGTGAAAGCAGTAAAGGATGGGTTGAGTAATGATGTCACAACAGTTATCGATGTACCAATTTCCCCAGAAGAAGATGTTTGGCCCATGGTTCCTGCTGGTGCTGGTTTACGTGATGTGATATGGACCTCTAAAAAGAAAAAAAGAGGATAAAAAGAGCATTATTATTTAAGATGGTTAGGTGATAACGTGGGTGAAAAAAACATGACGATTTATCAAACGTATATTATATCATTTATCGTTGAAAATAAACCCGGTGTATTGTATAAGATATCAAATATGTTTAGGCGGAGAAACTTTAATATTGAGAGCTTAACTGTTGGCCCAATAGAACATGATAATTTTGCGAGAATGACAATAAAAGTTAAGGGAGATGAAGACACAATCGAACAGTTAACGAAGCAGACGAATAAATTAATAGATATTATTAAGGTCACTATTTTAGACAAGAAAAATACTGTTATGCGGGAGATAGCTCTAATAAAGATATTTACAGCGGATAGTAAAACTAGATCTGAAATCATCCAGTATGTAGATGTATTCAGAGGTCACATAGTAGATGTTTCTCCTGAATCTCTCATCGTGGAAATGACAGGTGACTCAGATAAAATTAATGCTTTCATAGATTTATCCCGTCCTTTTGGTATTAAAGAACTTGCTCGTACAGGTGTTACAGCATTAACACGTGGAAGAGGGGATAATAAAAGATGAATAAGAATTAAAGAGAAAAAACCTATGAACATAATTGAGAAGATCCTAGCTAAAGCTTCAGATAGAAGCGATGTGAATCCAGGTGAAATAATAGAAGCGAATATTGACAAAGTTATGGCTAATGATATAACGGCACCCCTTGCAGTTAAAGCTTTTAAGGATATGGGTGGGAAAAAAGTTTGGAATAAAGAGGGAATAATTCTTGTTTTAGACCACCTAGTTCCTGCAAATAGAGATAGATCTGCAGAACTTCATATGTTGCTAAGAGGGTTTGTAAGGGAACAAAAAATTAAATATTTTTATGATGTAGGAAGAGGGGGAGTATGCCATCAAATTATGATGGAGAATCATGTCAAGCCAGGCGAAGTGATCGTTGGTGGTGACTCCCACACGTGCACATATGGAGCTATCGGAGCATTTGCCACAGGAATCGGATCTACTGAAGTCGCCTCTGTCTTCCTAACCGGGAAACTCTGGTTTAAGGTTCCTAAAGCCATCAATATTGTTGTAAAAGGGAAACTTAAACAACCAATTGCGCCAAAGGACTTAATCCTGTACATTATTGGCCAATTTAAAGCAGATGGTGTAACCTATATGGGTGTTAAATTTTCTGGTAAAGCGATTAGAGACACAAGTATTGATGGAAGAATGACTCTATGTAACATGGTCGTGGAAATGGGGGCGAAAAATGGAATAATAGAGCCAGATGAGAAGACAGCGTTATATCTCAAAGAAAGAAGGCTTACCCCATTTGATTTTATTAAAGATGATGCAGACGCTAAATACTATAAAACAGTATATTATGATGCATCTGAGCTGGAACCGATGGTAGCCTGCCCTTTTACGGTGGATAATGTGAAACCTGTTTCTGAAGTTGATAATGTTGAAGTCGATCAAGCGGTAATTGGTTCTTGTACAAATGGTCGACTTGAAGATCTGAGGCTCGCAGCCCAAATATTTCGTAATAAGAAAGTTAAGAGAGGGGTTAGAGTGCTTATAATTCCTTCCTCTCAAAAAGTGTACGTAGATGCTATGAACGAGGGTTTACTTGAAACCTTCATTAAAGCAGGAGCGCTTATCTGTAATCCTTGCTGTGGTCCATGTTATGGAGGTCATTTAGGTCTATTGGCTGCAGAGGAGGTGTGTATTAGTACAACTAATAGGAATTTCGTTGGTAGAATGGGTAGCCCTACCGCAAAGATTTATCTTGCTTCTCCAGCAACTGTTGCGTCTTCAGCACTGACAGGTAGGATCACCGATCCAAGATATAAGGATGGATAAAAAAAATGGAGATCTGGGGAAAAGCCTTGAAGTATGGAAGTGATATAAATACAGATGTTATCATTCCGGGACAATTTCTTGTATTAACTAATTCAGAAGAACTGGCAAAACATGCTATGGAAGGTCTTGATTTAGAATTTCATAAAAAAGTTAAAGAGAGAAAGATAATAGTAGCAGAGAAAAACTTCGGATGTGGTTCCAGTCGAGAACAGGCTCCAATCGCCTTGAAATATGCAGGGGTCCGTTGTATTCTCGCTCATTCATTTGCACGGATCTTCTATAGGAATGCTGTAAATGTTGGCCTTCCAGTTCTTGAATGTGGTAAGGTAGTCATGAGAATATTAGATGGTGACGAACTGTACATTAATCCGAAAACTGGAATAATAAAGAATATCTCAAGAGATGTTGAGTTTAAGGTTAATCCAGTGCCTGATTTTCTTTTAGAAATCATGGAAATGGGGCTTGTTAAATTTATTCGGGAGAAGAGAAAGAAGTGACATCATATAAAATAGCTCTAATATCAGGAGATGGCATTGGACCAGAATTAACAAAGGCAACGGTACAAGTTTTAGATATTATCCAAGAGCGATATAACATTAACCTTGACATGGTTAGTGTAGATGCAGGAGACGCGTGTCTTGAAAGGAAAGGAGTGGCGCTACCTGAAGAGACAGTCAAACTTATCAAAGCTTCAGATGCTTGTCTAAAAGGTCCAGTCGGTGAAACAGCTGCAGATGTCATTGTTAGATTAAGGATACTCTTTGATCTTTATGCAAATATTCGTCCTATCAAAGTTTACCCGAATGTTCCATGTTTAAGACAGGACATCGATATGGTAATAGTTAGGGAAAACACAGAAGGGGTTTATAGGGGTATAGAATTTGATGTAGATGCTAATACAGCTATTTGTTTGCGGGTCATAACGAGAAAAGCTTGTGAAAGAATCGCACGATATGCATTTGAAGTAGCAAAAAGTCGAAGAAAATCCATGAGAGTAACAGCGGTTCATAAAGCAAATGTGATGAAAAAGACGGATGGTATCTTCTCCCAAACTTGTAGAGCCGTCGCTAAAGATTATCCAGAGATTCATCTAGATGAACTATATGTCGATAATGCAGCCATGCAATTGATTAAGAGACCTCAGGAGTTCGATGTATTAGTTACAACAAACATGTTTGGGGATATCCTCTCTGATGAAGCGTCAATTTTAGTTGGAGGTCTTGGAGTAGCTCCTGGGGCAAATATCGGTGATGATTTTGCATTGTTTGAACCGGTACACGGATCAGCACCTAAATATGCGGGTAAAAATATTGCCAATCCAACATCTATGATCTTGGCTTCAAAATTGATGTTAGATTGGCTTGGGGAGAAGTATTCTGATCTAAAAAGTAAGAAGGCAGCTGTGGCCATTGAGAGGGCACTTATTGAGACGTTTAAAGCAAATGTGTTAACTCAAGATCTGGGTGGAAATGTAAAAACGGATATATTTGGAAAAGCTGTGGCAGATAGAATATTATGAAGAAGTGATTAAATGGAAAAGATAAGGATCTTCGATACAACTTTGAGGGATGGGGAGGGAACCCCTGGTGTCGCTCTTACGCCAGAGGATAAGCTTGTCATTGCTAGACATTTAGATAGACTTGGAGTAAACGCTATTGAGGTCGGTACCCCCATTACTTCAAAGGGGGAAATGGAGAGCGCAAGAATTATCATTGAAGAAGGGTTGAGCGCGGAGATCTATGCTTTAAGTAGAGTTGTAAAAGAAGATGTGGATGCGATAATAAATAATAACATAGACCATATTCATCTCTTTATAG
>JAUWWH010000111.1 GCA_030617005.1 Candidatus Bathyarchaeota archaeon
TAGAATATTCGCATATATAGAAGAAAAGGACTACCCCCTGTCTCCAAGTGAAATCGCCCAAAAACTGAATATTTCCCCAAACAGCGTCCGTCCCAGGCTTGTAGAGTTGTTGAGAGAAGGCAAAATATCACGGCCTAACCGCGGTTATTACATGACCAAACCAATACATGGTGTTGAGGATAAACTTCCTACCGTCCACAATTTGGTTCTGAAGGAGTCAGGTTATCGCTTTTCTAGAAAGATTCCAGATTTTAGAGATAGGTTTTGTGACTGCTCTCTGAGGATTCAATACGGTCTTAGGAATGGTAATCTGATGTGGTATGTGAGTTGTGATGAGGATCTAGATTTTATGGGGCTCTTATTAGTCTTGGATCTCCTCCGAAGGGAGTCAGGGAGAACCTTGAATAAGGAGGTTCTTTTGGATGGTTTTGAGCTTTCCACCATAGAGATGAATCATGATTATCATGGGGTTCGGTGGGATCGGAAGGGTTGTATAACTCTGAAGAGTTTCTTGGGACCCTTGGAGCGCATATACCAAAAAGGATCTCTCCTACGATCTGAAGTGAAAGTGAAACCTCAGAGCCTCATGGACATTTACATGCTGCTTAAGGGCGGTGTGACACCTTACAACGTGGTTCAAACCCAGATGATGAGTGTTCGACTTCAGGAGGGCCTCACGAAACAGAATGAGAAAATCCTCCATTACTTGATCTCAATCAGCAGATCCATGAAAACTCAGATTATGAGTGTTCAACGTCAGGACGGTATCATGAAGCAGAATGAAAAAATCCTCAGTTACTTAATCTCAATCGAAAGGTACATGAAAACTCTCGTAGAGAGAAAATGAAAGTATTGTGACAGTTTTTCATCGAAACAGGTTACACCTCTAATAATCCATCAAACTGGAATCATATAGAATGTTCTGGTCTCCCCACAAATCAGAGTATTGATTCCATCCATTCCTCACCGTTGACTGAGAGAAAAAGTTAATGATTAAAAATGAAACTGTTCAAAAAAGCCTAAAATAGAAATTTAGAACATAATAAATTGAGTTTTAAAACTGAGTGAAAAAAGGATAACTATCAATCTCCACAGCCTCATTAAATTAAAGTCTAAGTTAGAAGGATTAACCGGCAATCTGAGAATAAGGACTAAGAGGCTAGTATACGAACTTATAGAATAGATGAAATTTCATCCCCTTTATCCTCGGTTTTAATGATACTTGTTATCTAGGTTATCCTAATATCATTTAAAAAATTACATGAATTCATTAATATGATCATTGAAGTACTTGTGCTAAAGTTCAACTAAAAACGGAGTGTCAACCTTTAGAAAAGTAACCAATGTCTAACGGTGGATAAATGTATGCTACAGTGTTAACTAGTTAATATCCACTGTAAAGTAGGATTACGGCCCATATTTATCTGAAAATCTATCAGATACAGATGCGTCTAGATAAGGAGGCTGATTTAGTGTATCATTATTGTGAGTTCAGATATGCTGTTGAAGAGAAGAGGGTTAAGTGAATATCTCCCGCAATTTTTCAGATTTCCTAGAAAAAAGAATTTAGATTCAGTTTATTTACAGAAACCGAAAATAACTTAGAAGTCGCAGGAAAGGAAAGCAACAAGTTCATTGTTAAGGATCCAAGTAGGGACACATTTATGAAAATAGAGGATACATACGCTGAAATGTTTCCCATAGTGGAGACATCACCCGTAAATTCCACTCCCCTCATTTTTCTGAAATAATTGTAAATTTATGATATTATATTTAGAAAATGTAAGTGATGGTTATCCTAAATTTCCTCAAGGCTCCGTAAAACCACATTTAGGGATGCTGCTGGAGACATCATCCGTTGATCTCCCGCAAACTCCCCCTTTTTTATATTGAGAGAAGTTCTGGTAGCCCGGAGGAGACATGTGCATATGCTCACATATACAAATTCTCCCTTTTTTATGAATATAATACCCCCCAGATGTTCCCCCTATTTCTCCCTGAAGGACTGAAGAGGTTTCCAGCAAATCCCTCCTTTTTTTCTTAATAAGCTTTAAAAATACTTATTAGCATAAACAATCTCGTAAAGCTAAAGCTAACAACTGAAGCTGGCTAGATAAAAAAAAGGTTAGACTTGATCCTTGTAGGTTAAGTAGCTGGTGAAAGGTGGTTCAATATCATGTTGCCAATAGATGCACAGTAATTCTCCTCGGTGATGAATCTCCTCTTCAACAAGCAATATGAGTACATCTTCAATTCTATATCGCTTTTTGTCCCAAGGTCCTCCTTTAAACTCGAAAAGGCTATCTAGTTTCTCTTTTGTGAGGGTAGCTAGATATTGGTTTGTCTCCTTTTCAACTGTATCAGAATACTCTTTTATCGTATTCACACTCGTGTATTTATCAAATGGGGAACCATAGATGCCTTCTGCACTTTTTCCACCCAACCATCTAATAACGACATGTTCCACCTGAAGGCTATGTAAATATATGTTTCTAATAGAATCAAAGCTCGCTCCACAACATTCAGTGACGGTTTCCCATGGAATCTCAGACATATTTTCCAAGAATCTCCGACGGGAATACCAATTATATCCAAATAGATCTTTTATATCCACCAAATCATATTCACTCTCTAAAATATCTTACTTAAATAAAGATAATTAGTTATATAAAAAACTGATATTTTTAGTCGCGAAAGCGAATGTTATAAGTCATGAAAAGTCAATTTCCTAATATTTTTACTGGAACGAAGAAAGAAGCTAAAGAATATTTTTAGGATTAAGGACTTTTATTCATAGATAAGTGTGTAGTTCATGTTTGATTCCAAATTCTACTTCAATTTTTAGGTGACTACATATGATATTGTATACTAATTCCCTTTTTTAAATTAGTGTTACTCCCCAGATAATCCCCTTATTTCTCTCAAACAGTGAAGATGACTCCCGCAAACCCCCCCTTTCTCAATTATCTTCTACATGAAATTGGATATTAATTCGGGTAGCCCGAAGACCTTTCCCTATTAGAGAACTTGAACTAATAGATGAAATTCTAAACAAGATCAAAAATATGTGATAACTCAGGTAGATCTAAGGAAGATGATAAATAAAAGGAGATTAGAGAATATGTGTAAGAAAATCTTTTTTAAAAAATGGATTATCATTTGAACTTAAATTATTTAGGAGGAAAGTGAATTGTCTTTCCTAGTATTTAATGGAAAAAGGCCTAAGATTCATTCTACTTGCTATGTTGCATCTAACGCTACATTAATTGGGGATGTAACTCTTGGAGCGGAGAGTAGTGTTTGGCACAACGCTGTGATTCGGGGAGATGTAAACAAGATAAAGATCGGAGCGAGAACCAGCGTTCAGGACAACTGCGTCTTTCACGTAACGACGGACAACCCAACTATCATTGGTGATGATGTGATAATAGGACATGGAGCCATTGTCCACGCCTGTACCATTGGAAACCACGCGCTTATAGGTATAGGGGCGACCATTCTAGATGAGGCAGTTATAGAGGACTGGGTTATAGTAGCCGCTGGAGCTGTTGTTACCGAGGGCACCCGTGTGCCATCTGGAACCCTTGTTGCTGGTGTTCCTGCTAAAGTTATAAAAAGCCTAGATTCGAAGCATTTTGAACGAATAAACAGTGGGATAGAGGCATATGTCCGTCTTAGTCGCAAGTACCTTGGGATTCAGTTTTAGATATTAATGTTTATTAAACGTAGATTAACCATACATTATACATTAAAAATGTTCGAATGGAAGATTATCGCTATAAAGCAACTGAATTATTCTCTAATTCATTTACTCTTCTCTTATAGTGCATCGTAAGCAATATTAGTTAGCTAGCTAAATACATCTAAATAGTTATACAGTTTCTTTTCTTTGTTTAATCGAATGGTGAACTTGTTTGAGGACGAATATCGATAAGTTGGTAAGGATTTCTGTCATCGGCGAGGTGACAAGTCCTATTTTTCGTAGATCGCCCTATCGTATATCTCATGATGGGCAACCCATGGTCTTTCCTGGCGTGGGAGGTATCACGTACAACGTTCGCGTGGGCGATTTAGCTGTGGGATGGATGGCTGATCATGTGGAGCCAGGAGTGAGTCTTGAAAACAAGGAGACTGAAGTACGCTCTCCCCAAGGCCCGAACTATGCATTAAATGTCCTATCTTGTGTTGGTAATGAAGCTGTAATTGTAACAGGTGACGCCAAAGGTGAGAAAGGTGTTGTTACTGGAAAGCATGGAGGCATCGAGCATATACTCGTTGATTTCTCCCTTGAAACTATGGAAAGGATGATAATAGGCGATAAAGTCATGATAAAGGCTTTTGGAGTTGGACTCAAGCTCCTTGACTTTCCTGAGGTTAAGTTGATGAACCTTGATCCCAACTTCCTAGAAGTATTAGGGCTAAAAGGCGATGTGGGAATACTGGAAATTCCTGTTACTCACAGAGTGCCTGCAAAAGTCATGGGTTCCGACCTTGGAGCGAACAATGTCTACTCCGGTGATTATGATATTCAGCTCTTTGATGAGGAAACTAAGAAGGAGTATGGATTAGAAGATCTCAGGTTGGGAGATCTCGTAGCTATTATGGATGCTGATCACTCATATGGTAGAATCTATAGAATGGGCGCTGTTTCCATAGGTATCATTGTACATACGGACTGTATAATCTCCGGTCACGGTCCTGGTGTCACAACTCTTTTCACTTCA
>JAUWWH010000013.1 GCA_030617005.1 Candidatus Bathyarchaeota archaeon
ATTCAAATGAAAATGATTTGTACACTTCAGGATTTACAGATATAGGTGGAAAGATTACTTTCCTTGAAATACCAGAGGGAGAATATCAAATTAAAGTCACAAGTTTTGGATATTCAACCTTTAAAACAATAGTCTTATCAGCACTAAAAACTGTACAAGTTAATGTAATATTTTCGAAATACACGATTGGAATTTGTGGAATAACTGTCATTTTTGTTCTCGTTATCGTAATGGTAGTATATAGAAAAAAACGATTTTATCTGCATTGAGTGTTGATAATCCAGAATTGAGTGATCTTCCATAACTGGTTATTCAATATATATTGCTGGCCGATATGGTTCACTCAATTGTGCTCTATTCATAGGATCATATCGATTCAAATCTTCCTCTCTAAAGACTTTAACTTCGGCATTAAAGACTTGCTTATAAAAATCTCTGGTATCTTTTATAATCTTGAATTCACCAATTATTCCATTTTCTAGATGTTTATCAACTAATTCAGCAGGTATTTTATTGATATTTTTAATCATAGTTCGGACATATTTAGAGACCTGTTTAACTCTATTCCGCATATTTTGATCCAACATAATTTCTTTCATCAATATATCAACTCTTGCAGTTTCCGTTTTAGTGTATTTCAAGGCATTTAAGTAGACATTCCATTTCCAGTCTGTACATGTGTAGTAGTATATCATCTTCGGTTTCATTTTCGTGACATGAATAATATGAGTAGTGTCACCTTGAATAGATTTAATGAATACCTCTTGCTCGATAACTCTTCTATCAACTTTAACTGCGTCAAATGTTGGCCATTTCGCCATTGAGATGAAAGATGTATTGCCCATTTCATGCCAGATCTCCTCACAGAGATGAGGTATAAATGGAGCTAATAAGAAAATACGTGTTTTTAAAACTTCATATAAAAGTTTTGATCTAACTTTTTTCCGCTCAATTGAGGTTTCAATCGATGTTCGACGTAGATACCATAGAATGTCTTGGTCTAACATGTAGAGTGCTTCATGCACAGCTTCTCGCATTCGAAGATTATTCATAGCGTCTGTGATTGCTTTAACTCTAAGATGAAGACGACTAAGTAACCATTTATCAATAGTGGTAAATTCACTTTTTTCATAATCATATTCAGTATTTATTATATTAATTGCGAAGTTATAGAAACGTTCTAGCCTTTCACGACAAGATTTTGCTAATTGTGCATTGAAGTCCACGTCTTGTAAAAGCTCTGCGGTGGAGAGTATGGTAAGGCGAAAGGGGTCGGTACCATATTTTGCAACAGCTTCCCGAAGGGGGATTATATTTCCTAGAGATTTTGACATTTTCTTTCCGTCTAAAAGTACACTGCCAGTGACAACTATCTGTCGAGGCCATAAAGCTTCAGAGAAGATGGCTGCGTGATTAAAAATAAAGAAGGTTAAATGGTTAGGCACTAAGTTCTCCCCGAGTGACGGCTATCTAAGGGATAGAAATATGTGAACTCTTCCCGCATACCCTTTAAGTGATTTACTTTAAGCCCTGATTTTTTTGCTACAGTTTGACAATTTCCTTTATTAAGGAATATATAGTCGAATACTTCATCATTCAATTGTTCAGCTTTAATGCCTTTTTCAGTTATGTGTTTAGCAATTGTGTAATAGCTCATATAGATTACTGAGTCAGAAAGGCTCTCGATAATCCAATCAGCATCCCAAGGGAGCTTAGTACCCATTCCTTGCTTTCGAGCGCAGGCTTTCACTTTTAACCAATCAATGGTATTCTCAAACTCAGTATGAAGATCATCTGGAATGATCCTCATCATGTTTAAACACTGATAAGCCTTCGCTTTCCACATAATATTCCCATAATCGAGAAACCATTGGTCATCAAGAATTTTAACAATAATCTCTGCACCACATCTACAAAAGACGGGGCGGTTTACAAGTGTATAAACTTGAATGGCTTTATCTTCCGATAGTAAAGCTTCATTAATCTTTCCTCGAGCCTCAGAAATGGTCATTCCTACATATTTTCCTGTAATTGCCTTCATTCGCCCCATGTGAAATTCTTGGCTGTAAAGTTTTTTAGTTGCCTCTTCGAGCCTAGTATCTAATTGATTAACAGCACCAAATTGTTCCAAAATATCTAATGCTGGAAATTCTGAATATCCTTCTAATGCTATTAAAGAGATAGGTGTTACTTGTTTTAAGATCTCTAAATTGAGAGTTGATGTTAAAAATTTTAATCGAGCGCTCTTTAAGTCTTCTAAGGCGATATAATCGTAGGGAGCATGGCCAGGAACTGACATTACAATGCCAGTTGCATTCTTCGGATCAACAAATTTTGCTGGTAGAATTGGAACTTTATTACCCATTAGTGGATTTTCTACATATTGACCTACAAGACTCTTTCCAGAAACTGAACCTATAATATTGACTTCCATATTGAGAAATTTTAATTTTTCAGCGAATTCCCTACTTATTATTAAGACTTCATCATTAACTTCAGCTTTGACATATTCTATGTCAGGTCGAACCCAAATATTAGTGACACCAAAGAGTGTTTCTGGGCGTAATGTCCCTATAGGTAGGACGAAATCTTCAAGTTTGAATTTAATTATAGTAACTACTTCGATCTCAGGTTCTACATCCCCTTGAGTATCATGTTGACCCATAGGATTCCCACAATGAGGACACCATCCAACTGGATGACTGCCTTGTGTAATTAATCCCTTGGACCGAAGTTTTCGGAACTGCCATTCAATAAATTTACTATATTGATGATCGATTGTAGTAAATTCGCGACGCCAATCAATTGAATATCCCATTTCAAGCATACTATCTTTCATCTCACGACGGAAGTAAGCTGCAATTTTCAGAGGAGAGATGAAAGTCTTAATCACATCTATAGGAACTTTATAGATTCGAGTAAGTTCATCTAATAGCACAGGATCTTTAGCTGCTACTCGCTTTGCTATTGCAAGAACAGGTGTTCCAGTATAGTGAAAAGCCATTGGGAAGAGTACATTGAAGCCTTGCATTCGTTTAAAACGCGCATAAACATCAGTTAAAGTATAGGGTCTACCATGACCAACGTGAAACGGCATATTAGGATATGGATATGCAATGGTAATGAAAAACTTAGGAATCTCTGACTTAGGATCAGCCTCGAATAGTTTAGATTTTTTCCATGCATTTTGCCATTTTTTTTCAATGATGTTCCAATCAATTCTCAATGTTAGGGATTCACCTTTGTAACCTGATTTATAACAATCTCAGTAGCCAAGGATAACGCTTCAGAGGCTTTACCCACCTTAATACCCCCTCCTTGGCCAAAGGTAATTCCTCCACTTCCGCCCCCGCCTACGACCTTAGCCATTTCAGAGACAATTTGTCCAGCGTTAACTCCACTTTTCACAGCCTTGTCACCAGCCATCACCACTATTCTTAAAGTCTCATCGGATGTACATAAAACGACTACTGCTTTCGGTTCCTTCTTCGTTAAAAGACTTGCAGTTCTTATGAGGAAGTCTACATCAGAATCTTCAATCTCATGAGTGATGAGAATTACGTTCTTAATCATTTGAGTTTTTTTCAGAAGAACTTCTGCTTGATATTCTGCCAATTTCTCCTTCAATTGGACAATCTCTCGGTTAGCGTTTTTTAATTTAGCTATGATATCTTTAGTAGCTTCGATAATCTTCGCTTTTGGTACATTAAGTATCTCTGAACTTTTACTAAGATGTGTATTCAATTCTTGAATGAACTGTATTGCTGGAGAGCCTGAAGCAAAAGTTATCCTCTCAACACCATCTTGTATTCTTTCTGTGTAAAGTATTTTTATGAGCCCTAACTCTCCTGTAGATTTAAGATGAGTCCCTCCGCAAGCTTCAACATCCCAATTACCAATCCTTACGATACGAATCTGACGATCGGGGATAACTCCTCCTTGATACAAACGGTATCCATAGGTTTTTTCTGCCACTTCCCTAGGCATCCAAGACACTTCAACAGGGAGATTCTGCATCACTATAGAGTTAGCTAACCTCTCAATCTTCATCTCTTGTTCTTTTGTAATCCTTGCCTAATGTGAAATATCTAATCTTGAAATAGAAAATTCATTTTTAGCTCCAGCCTGCCAAGCATGTTCACCGAGAACTCTCCGCACCGCACCAATCAAGATATGAGTAGATGTGTGATGTCTCATAAAGTTTAATCGTTTATCCCAATTGATTTTGGCAGTTATTTCCTTACTCTCAAAAGAGACTTCCTCCCTTATCTCGTGAAGAATAACGTTTCCAACTTTTTGAACATCTATTACATCAATCTGTTTTCCATCTATGTTAATTAAGCCTGAATCAGCTTGTTGTCCACCACCCTCTGGGTAGAATGTAGTTTTATCCAAAACAATAAATCTTTTATCAATTACCTTGAGAACCACTGCTTTAAATTCCTTCAAATACGAATTCTCATAGTACAGTTGTCTAGTTTTTTTTATATCCGAAACCTTATCTTTCAATTCAGAAGCATCATCAAAATCTTCTCCTAGAACAGTGGGGGAAATATGTCTCTTCGCAATCATCGCATAGAAGTTATCTGGAATACGAAGATTCATATCCTCCGTTTGAATAACCTCCTTAACTATTTCTGGAGGAATTCCATGAGAATCGTATAGTTCCACTAAGGTCTCAATTGGAACCTCATGTGTTCCAGTTAATTTAAGTTTTTTAGCTATCCTCGTTGATAATCCGATTCCTCTTTTCAAGGTAATTTGATATTTCTTCACTTCAACTGAAAGGGCATCTAATATCTCTGTTCGCATGTTTTTTATATAGGGAAAGCTTGGAGACCAACGGTCTATTTGCTCATTAATGATCTCAAAAAAGTAAGATTCGATTCCAAGAAACCTTAAGAGCTTATAAACCCTTCTCATCAATAGTCTTACGAGATAGTCTTCTTTGGTATTTGATGGAACTACACCTTCAGCTAACATAAAAACCAAAGCCTTCGTATGATCAGCAATAGCATATGCACTCTCAACAGGAACCATAAGCACATCTAATTCATGAGAATTCATATCAAGATTTTTAGCTACAATTTTCCTCAGGGACATCCTATCAGGAACTAATTCACTATTCATAATAGCTGAAAACTTCGAACTCTCAAAAAGAAATTTCTTATCAATATTATTCAACCCAGCAAAAGTCATTATCTTATCTAGAAGAGAACCATATAGAGCATGGAAACCACTTAATGAACCTTGAGATAACCAACAGAAACGCTCTATTCCATACCCCGTGTCAACAATCTTTATCGGCATGTCAATCAATTTATCGCCTACAACCTTATATTGCATGAAGACAAGAGTTGAAACCTCAAGTCCACATACACAGCCCTCTACATCTGGTCCAGCATTTCCCCCTCCAGACCATATTCCTTCCTTATAAGTGACAAGATTGGAGTCAATACCAAGAACATCTGTAAGAAATTGATGGTGTAAGCTAATTGTCTGATTTTTCCAATATACCTGTTTTTTTGGATAATTGAAAGCGTGAGCTCCACCCATTTCAAATATCGTAAGATGACGACCGGATGTTAAACCTACATTATCAATATCATTAAATCGTAAACAAGGTTGGCTTATTACAAGGGGATTTGCAGGAGGAGGAATAATCCCCTCAGTTACAAAGGGTTGGAAGTTAGCTATACTTGCAATAGTAATGAAGAGATCGTCTCTCCATCGAGCAATTACAGGGTAATGATTAATTCTAGTGTGACTATTCTTTTCAAAGAAAGATAAGAAAGCTTCTCTTAGCTCTTCAAAAGTGAAGCCCCTCCTTGTTGGGGATTTCCCAATAAATGTATACTCTTGACACGGAGCGTCTCCACAATTATCTAAATCAGGATTTTGAGTCCAGAAATAACTATCACAACCATTACATCTCTTTTTAATGAACTCATTTTCGAGAAAAAATGGAATTTTATAAGCACTCTCAGGGAACATCTACAAAATCCTTCTTTTCACATTATTAAAATATTAATATATGAAAATCGATCCATCCTTTCCTTTTTTCATATATACTTCTTTAGTAAAACATCTATACAATAAAAATATAATACCAGAACGATACCACAGTCAATCCGTTATAACCTGAAACAATACCAACTAGTTAATGTAATGAAAAGAGTGCACCCAATTTTAAACTATCTTAAGAAAGCAAACTTCAAAAGATTGGTAGTAACGAAAAAAATCCATGTTTGCAGTATTTAGTTATTCTAGCCAAATAATGCCCCGAGACCAGCTACAGCTTCCTCTTCCGTTTTCTCCTCTTTTTCTTTTTTCTCTTTCTTTTCCTCTTCAACAGGGGTTTCTGTGATTGGAACTACTTGAGTAGCGATAAATCCAGGTGATACTTTAATCGCCTCGTCAATGTCAACTTCTGAAAGTGAAACGACAAGTGCTTTAACTCTTGCTTCATCAATATCCACATTAGAAGCTTTTAAAACCCGTTTAACACTTTCTGCATCAACGTTTTTACCCGAAGAGTGGAGTAGTAGAGCTGCATAGATATACTTCAATGCTTATTCACCTCTAATTGTTCTAAACTTTCTTTTTAATTACTGATTCTACAGTACTTGTAAATCTCTTCCTTTTCAACTTTTCCTCTAATTAAACTATATTTTACCCACGAAATTCCATTGGAACAGCTTCTTTATTTATCTGTAACAGTTTTATAGCAACTGTTACCATATCAGCATATGCTTTTGCTATCAGCTGAGAAGCTACTTCAGGAACGAAATAGATCGAGTTGATAGCAAGGTTCCTAGCATTTGAAGCTGCTCTCCAAAGGATAACGTTTAAGGTTTTTTTCGTAGGATATACAACACTAAGAGATAGATTAAAAGCTTTATTGAAACCCTCTTCAAATTGTCTTCTGACCGCATTAAGATCAAGAGATAGTTGACTGGATGTTATGAGTAAACCATCGTCATAAGCAGCGACCAATTTAAGCCCAACTTCAAGGGATTTAATTCCAAGTTTAGGAAGAATACTCGCAACTTTAGCCGTTACAGTTTCTCCCTTCTTAGTAATAACAGTATCTCTAAGTGCCCAAACACTTCCACTATCGATCTTTGTCCTCACCCCCACATCATGTAACGCAGAGATGGCTGGACCTGGAGGAAGAGCTGTATTACCTGCCGGTACAATAATGTCATCAGGAGCAATGTCTCCAGTTTTAGCGACCATCTTAATTTTACTTCTTTCAAGGAGAAGGAGGAGCTTGAAAGGATCCATATTTGTAAGCAACAATATATTTGATCCGCTTAGGGTTTCAATTAGTTTTTCAATTCCAATCTTCTTGGAATTCCGTAAAGCCATTTTTAAAAGGATAGTTTTAGCGACTTTCAGTTGAATTTTAGATCTAAATCTTCTAGCTAATTCCTGTAATTGTATAGCTCTAACTTTGTACAAATCGGCGATTCCTAATACAGAGTAAGTATTAATCAACTGAGTAAGTTCCTCAACTTCTTTAGCCTTCTTCTTTAAACTCTCTCTTTCTAAAGTTAAAACCAATACATATTACCTCATAAACGTTTGATATCAAATATATTATATCTTTTTAATGATTACTACGCTCCTTGTAATAATTAAACTCTTGAGGTTAAACGTAAGATTATATTTAAATTTTTAATTGAAAGACACTATACTGAACACTCACCTGAGAAACTGAAAAAAATCTAAGATAAAGCTAGATTGACCATCATTACTGAAGCTGAGTGAGTTCCACTTATATCTCAAATATGTCTTGTTCATTTGAACCTTTGCTCACAACTTCAATAGTACCTGAACGAGGAACATTCAATTGTATCTCATCTCTGTATTCAGTGATATAGGCTCCTGTGATACTCACTATGTCTCCAACATTCACTAGATCTATCTGCTGTTCCCACAGTGAAAGATTTATAGTGCCTGTTTCATCCTCTAGTTTCACATCTGCAACAGAACGCGTTCCATACCTTGTATTGACGCTTCTCGGTTCAGATTTCTCTATTATCTTTCCTTCCGTTGATACCCCATTCATTCCACGTTCTATTTCGTTTATCTTCAACAGTGTCATGTCTCCATAATAGTTTTGTTCGCATATTTTGTATTGTTGTTTTCAAAATGGTATTTAAAGTTTCTAAGTTTCTAAATTCTAACTTAATTTAATATTATAAACTTCAATTTTTCTTTAATTATAAGTAAAAAGTTGGAAACTTAATTTTGATTTAACAATGCTTTATAAGAAGTAATTTCACAAATAAATATTAAATATTGCACTACTAAATACTAAAACGCTCACAGCACGTACTACCTACTGTCTTTAATGGATTAATCGACAAAAGTTGGAATTATGACACCAAACTTAGATTCTGAGATATGGACTACTGAGCTCGCAGATAAATTGAATTTTTGAGTTATGATTCAGAACGTATATCTGGTTTTAACCGTCACCGTTTTATGATCCTTAGGGTTACATTAGCTTTAGATTATATTATATTTGTGATGGAGCACTTGAAAACTTAACAAGCATTATTCTAAGTTTATTGACTTGTAAGATGCCATTTTAGTTAGTAACTTAGTTTCGTAACTATTAAATGGATGCTGAGTCTATATTATTTAACTATGTCTTCTAAGAATATCGATGAAGAAAGGGTTTCCTCTTTCTGGGAAGTTTATCTGGATGAAATTTCAGCGATATTGAAACGCATTCCCCAATGGGTCACTGTTTGGCAAACACAAAGCTCTAAACTAAGATATCGAGCCGTCATTGGTTTATGCATTATTGTAGATATGCTAGTAGTAATAGTGGGATCTCTTGCTTCTCAAGGGATAGTTTCTGGGGATTCTATGATTTTCTTAGCGGGTACAATTATTGGCTACATTTTCGCCATCCTACATAAATATCTGGGCTTATGAAAATTACGAAGGAATTAACTAAGGTTTTAAATTCCCAACTAGAATTTGATATGTTATTATCTTCCGGAATAGCGAAGGAATATTTGGGAGATCAAAATCATCTTATCAAACTTGATCGAGTGCGTGAAATTCTTAAAAAAGATATTGGAGAGATAAAGAAAAAAGATAAATAACCTAAAATAACTAAACATCCAAGACGCATATTTCAAATAAAAAGGAAAGACCATCATATTGTAGGATCTTTCTTCTTCTGCTATTATTTTTTTATTTAATGTAGTTTAATGCTAGTTCAAACTTCGTAACTATTCTGTGTTGATCTAATATCTGCTCTTTAAGCAATAATCATTAGATTATTGCAAAGAAGTTCAATTCAATCCCTTAATTCGAGAGTTTAAATATATAGTCATATTAAGATTATATTGACCAAAAGAATAGAAAAAGAGGAATAAACTCGAAACTAGCTGACGCTCAAAAATTGGCTGAAGAAGTTTAAAAATCCTCATACCCCTCTGTCGTTTCTCCTTTTATGGAGGCTGCGGTGGCTTTGAGATTGCCAATAACCTTGAGGGGTATACTGTTTCTTTTGGTACTTCCGATGTTTCTGGGAGTGATGGCAGATTTTCTTCTACTTTTGCCCTCA
>JAUWWH010000134.1 GCA_030617005.1 Candidatus Bathyarchaeota archaeon
CACGAACGATTTTTCTTCAAAACTTAAATTTTATTTACTACTTTTCGCGTTCCACCCCGATAATAGGAGTAGAGGTACTCCTGAGCATAACCCGCGTATCTACCGAAGTACTGTCTCCCAAATTCAGAGATCTGTATATTCTTTAAGCTCTGTCCGTTTTTTAGATTAAGCATGTTTTTTTGGAAGTGTTGAGTATAGTACTCTGTTATAATTCGCTTAATCCAGACATCAACTGGAAAGGCTTCTAATTTATCTTGGGAGAAGAGAAGTACACAATCAGCAACTTTGGGACCAACCCCCTTGAGGGTGAGTAGTTGGTGTCGTCCTTCATCATAGGTCAACCTTTTTAATGCCTCAAGGTTAAACTGATTATTATTTACTAACTTGGCGGTTTTCAAGACATTCTTCGCCCTATAACCTAAATTACACTTTAATAAATCCTTCAATGTAGCCCTAGCTAACGCTTTTCTTGTTGGGAACGTATAGAAGGTTTTACCATCGAAAAGTATCTTTTCACCTAACATTCTAGATAGACGTTCGATCATGTCTTTAATCCGAGGAATGTTGGTGTAAGTTGCACAGATGTAGGAGATAAGGCACTCCCATGGTTCTTGCTGTATTAATCGGAGGCCAAATAATTTTCTGATCGCCACACTAATATACGCATCTCTACTGATACTCTCTAAGATTTTAGGGAGATCGTCTTGAAACCTGAAGTATCTCTCAATGAAGTTGGTGTCTAAATCTTTAGGGTACGTCTGAAAAATTAGGATATTATGATCTTGCCTGATTTTTACAACAGTCTCTCCGATAACACAATACCAAGATTTGTGTGCTCTCTCCCATCGGAAGACTTGTCCACAGCAGAGAGTACGGTCTAGATCAAAAGGGGTTGTTGCCAAATCAATCTTTAATTCGACCAAGACTGTTTCGCTCTCCTGAAGGAGTTCCAATAACGAGATTTTATAAAGAGAGGGTATGTTCTATAAACGCTTTATTTATATTTTAAAAAGACGGGTTTGATTTAAAATATGAGATGAGTTGGGTTTCTTTTACAACCCTTTTCGGTAAAGTGTGTTTGTGGGTGATTTTGTTAGAGTGAAGAGAGTTTTTTTATGATCTACCGTGTATTAAAAAAAATTCCACTGTATCAGGGAAAAATGGTGAATGCAGGAATATCTTACGTTATTAATACAGTGAATCATGTATTGTATGGAGTAATTGGTAATGCTCTTGGTTAATTATTTACTGAAAGCTGGAAGAATGAGAAATAAAGGGAATGCTTTTACCCTCCTTAGTATAATAAGGTTAGCAAGATGTATCAAAGAGGAAGGGACAGGAGTAAAAAGGGCCACCAAAACGGTAAGCAAAGAATTGTGGATGAGGCAAAAAGGAACGCTTTTGATAGAAATCCACTTCTTAATACATCACATCAAGCACTCTGCAAGAATTGTGGGAATAGAATGTCGCTGATTTATCTCGATTACTTGAAAGCGGGACGTTTCAAGCTGGGAGAAGCTAAGACCGTTGAAGTACTGCAGTCTTATGCTTCAGGTTTTATTTATGAAAAGGAGCAGGCGACTCCAATAATAATTGAGATTAAATGTGCTCAATGTGAGTCGAAAATTGAAGTGAAACCAGTAAGTTTAGAGTATTTACTATTTACTATAGGCAAAAGTAGATCAGAACACATCTACAGCTAATATAATGCTCCAAAACATATTCCTTCGTCGTTAAAGTTTGTCATCGAATGAAACATTATTATACCTCGTGTTTCAACGAATGATGGGTATAAAGGAAAAAACTAATAGATGCGAGAAGAATACTTAAGCGAACTAATTGAATTTTGATTGAGGTTTTCTTTTGAGTTTTGAACCGATTGAGAAGATAATCGAGAGAATTATTAATCTCTATAACGAGAACCCAAAGAATTGGAGGATTCTCATAGATAAGAAGGGGAATGCACTCGTTTTAGGCCCAGAGATCGGTTATAAACTACGTTTAATCCACATAAATCCACAAGAGTATACAGGTGTTGGAGTGAAAATACAAGGCTTAGAGGAAATACAAGAGAACCTTAGGAACATCCCATCCTATGGGTTCAGACCTTTTACGAACTATAGAACAAAGAAATTTCTTGATTCAATTCAGAATAAAGATCTAATAAAAGAGAAGCTTTTGAGAGAGCTATTCAAAATTAATCCTGTTCCAACATGGAACTTACAGAGGGAGACAGAAACAATACTGAGTGGGCCGATCATAACCCACCCAGATTTAAGTATCATCTCAAAGGGACAGCGAAAACTTGAAGCGAGGTTAACCATGGAAGCAGAAAGACTGTTTAGATTAAAGTATCCTTCTAGAGCAATGATTTATGGGTAACTATCTAAAGTCTTACAGTGAAAGCGGAGAACCTGTTAAGAGCTGCTCGCTTTCAGGTGTAGTTTATCACCTTTAATCTTCCTTGATTTCTAGAGATATCTTTTGAGGGATGTCTTTATCCACACCTTTGAGGTCACCAATCATTCCGAGGACCACATTTTTGATGAGGGTGGCAGGGAATGGACTTAAATAGACTTGTTCATCGTTAACCTTCAAGATAACTCGCGTCTCCTGGATTGGAATACACTGGTCTATAGAATTCTTTCTCCTCAAGAGAGTTCGAGCGAATTCTTTACATGAATTAGTGCCACATTTTCCACAATTTAAACCAGGTAATCCTTTCACGATGCTTTGAATAATCATCTCTTCCACCTTGGTGAAGAGTTTATCAGGGTTAAGAATTGGAATCCCTCGGATTGATTTTTCGTGAACCTTTTCAGCAACTGAACCAGAGATAGCGAAGGCAGCCGTAACATCATTCATCAACGTTTCTGCATCTTTAATCGTCTGAGAAGCAATAACTTTTGGGTATTTCGATCTTTTGAAACCTTCAACGATAATGATGTCTACTTCCTTAGGGACCGCATCTAGAGTTGCTTCAAGGGAGGGATCCTGGATCTTTTTTATTGAGATTAACTCATTTGGAGTCGCAGCTACAACGGTTAAAGCCCCAGCGTCTAAGTGTCTCCATGTGTCCTTGTGAACCGTATTGAAAGCCTGTGAAATATGTTTCACGGTTGACACTCTATAATGTCTCTGCCTTAACCGGTTTATTAAGAACTCAACTAAGCTTGTTTTACCACTGGCTCTACCAATACCGATGATATTAATTATTAAAGGCAAATCCATTAACCTCGACATATTTATACGTGTTTTACAAACCTTTTCTAAAGTTTTATTGGTTCTATCCTTAAACGTTAACAAAAATTAGGAGAATAAAAGGTATTCCATTAGCCCTATTCCTGAGCTATTTCTACTTGAAAGTCCTCCACTATTAGTTCGGAACGCATATAAATGTGAGTTGACGTTGTAATAAACTATGTTAATAAAAGTTGGATCATGTTTCATTGAAATCTTCGTTTGGAATAACCTTTAACTCTCCCCGTCGCCCTATTCTCAATTGGGGCTCACCCCTAAACCAGACAACTTTTGCGTTATCGATAGTTATTCGATCGCCGATGGAAGCTATGTCTATCTGTTTATTCCAGAGAGCCAACTTAATACTCCCTGTACTATCTTCTATAGTGGCGTTTGATAATCGTGCATATGATCCAAATCTGGTTAGAACCTCCCGAGTCTCAGGTAATTCGAGGACTGTTGCCCTTACGTGCACCCTCTTCATTCCAGCTTTCAAGTCCTTGATGGGGATAATTTTTAGGTCATTTTCACGGCTATACTTTGTAGGGGGGCGCCGCACACTTGCCTCAAAGGCTCTTATAGGATTCTTTTCTTTGAGAAGATATTCAGACATACGAAATTGCGTTATAACCTTATCTCTCTTTGTTATGATGAAGACAGGTTGCCCGTCAAGATCTTTTCGACTCGCAATTTTTAGGTCATTGCAAGTTGAGCTTTGTTGGTACCAAGCTTCAACTATAGTTTCAAAAAAGAGGTCTGAACCAATATTGTATTTCACGGAAATCAAGGCAAGATACCTAAGAAGCTTTATGTCGGATTGGGAATAGAAAGTATCCACTGGGCGTCCTCGACCTCTCTTATTTTTGCGCCACATTAAGCTCACGAACCCTACAAAAATATATATTTTATAACTCAAGCGACTTATATGTCTTCATCATTCGTGTAAAGTTGGTGTAATACTTAACTAATTGTTTCATATATTCACTTTTTGGTGTTATGTATAGGCATTTAATTGATAGTTGGATCGCCATATCACAATAAGGTGCTCCGGCCGGGATTTGAACCCG
>JAUWWH010000234.1 GCA_030617005.1 Candidatus Bathyarchaeota archaeon
TAATAAATTCCGATTACTCCGTATGCTTCATCAAAAACCCTATCATTTTATTCTCGCGTATATTCTTTTGTTGAGAGGCATTCTAACTTCACACCCATTTTGACTAGATCTTCCAAATTTTCAACACAATATATACTAGCATCTATGTTGTCATGTACGGGGTTAACCCAAATATTCTTTGGGATAAGGTTCAGTTGTAGCGGAACTTTCACTTGGATTCCATATTTTTCCTTCAAACCGTTAAACATTCGATTTTGAACACATGCTAAACGTGTAGAGGTGTAACTCTTTACCAACTGTGATGCACCGAAGGCTCCAATACCGTGCCATATTACTGCGTCCTCAAAAACGCTTAAGGAGTATAATATAAACTGTGGGGAGGATGGATTTTCTTCAAAATTATAATGTGACAGTTTATCTCCTTCAACATTAAACTGATCATCAGCCTTTGCAACGCTTATATCATCTGGATCGATTGCATTTGGATAAAGAGATGTTGTTCGATAGGTTACCCTAATCCTTTTTAGTTTTGTACCGTCAAAGTACAATTTCCCTCTTGCTGAGCGTTTAGAACCATAACCTTTCTTTGAATGTGGAACTGTTAGAAGCGTTGTCCGTTTCTTCAAGCTTCTTCCCATACATCGATATACTCCTTCAATCGATTTGTAGTCTTTATGGCTTTCTCCTATGATGTAGTGTAATAAACCATCGGATGTCTCCTTTTCTAAAATAGACAACGGCATTCGCAGTGAAGGAAGAGCAAGATCAATTCCGAAGAACTCTGATAAATTTTCTAACTGTTCATATTTTACAGCATCTACCATATCCATGTAGTTGTTGTTACCTGTTTTAAGATGCCGATCTATCAATTCAGCTTCACTTTTAGAGATGAGGGACCCCTCATACTTCTGCATAAATTTCTGATCTATCTTCAACTCATCGGTCTTTACTGATGCGGATGGAAAGGCACTTTGTCCACTTTTTACTATCGACTCTTTAAGTGGATTCATCGAGTACCTATCAGGTTCTACATCATCGGTGTTAAGTAAGAAAGAAACGATCTTCCCTGAAGGGGGCTTCCTTAACAGTTCACACATCTCTTTTACATCCCCCTTCATAACTTTTTTGCTTCCATAATAATCAAAGTAATTGCCGCAGACTTCAATCAACTTGGCGGCGATGATTCCCTGAACCTCTTCTACCGTTAGCTGTGGGTTTGAGTATTCAACTGATGATCTCAAGAAGAAGTGTTCGCCATGTAACTCTGTTTTCCTCACTTTATTGTTCTTAATGTAGAAGAGTCTGATTTTCCTTCCTTTTTCTATCTCGAATTTATCAAGTTCACCAATGATTTTTTCAATTACCCCCATTGACGTTTCAAGAAAACCTTCAAGTATTATTCGACTTAAATTTGAAGACAACAAAATCAATTCTTTTCTAAGGATTCAGCCATATAAATGTAATTCTTCCCAAAGTATTCTCCGTAAAACATCCTCGCTAAGGGAAAAGATTCTCTTAATCCCCATTTCACTAATTTTTTTAGTATTACAGTCTCTTTTTTGGGGATACACATAGAGACTTTGTACCCTTTCAGTTGGTTCAGGATGTTTTTTAAAAGCTCTACCGCTATATCCTTACATTCTTCTTGACATACTAACGGTCCTACCTCAGCTACCCCCGCGTATCTTTTTGCGATGATGAACCCTAACACTTTACTATCATCTATGGCAATTTGACACAAGTTCTCTGTATCTAGAAAGATAGGCTTTAATAATTTTCTTCGAGAAGCACCGAAGCACAGTCGGTCGAGATCGATAATCTTCCCCAAGTCCTCTTCCACTGCTTCTCTTGTACAACCTTTAATCGGCATAGAAACAGCTGTACCTTTTAAATATATGAATTCTGAATCGTATTCAAATCCCAGCTTTTTATAAAACGGGACTTTAGGAATGTATGCATATAAACCAATAGTCTCCACGTGTTTATTTACCAAATACTCAAGTGCGTGTCTAACCAAGAGCGATCCGACTCCTCTTCCTCTATAATTTTCGCTGACTATCACATTCCCCAACCAACCAAGGTTATCAAAACTGATAGTTGTCGCTATTCCAATCCTTTTTTCATCATCAAAAGTGATGAAGCATCCGTTTGGTTCCAGCTTCATCATATACTCAAAATCTTCTTCTACTAGATCCCACTTCATTGTGTTTGTTAGATTAACTGTAAATTTTAAGTCGTCCAATGAAATCTTATTTATATGAAACATTATCTGCCAGTCCATTTATTCGCTCTTGGCAATCCCACTTCATTCGATGAATAATTATTATATCTTAAAACTTTAGTCGTAATTTCGTTCGCTTCTCCAGTGTCTTACACCGTTCAAGCAGTGCCTTTACGATTAATGGTAGAGCTATAGTGGCGTCACAATAACACGTTATATACTCTCCTTCCGGCTTCTCCTTTCCCCAACTAAGGCCCTCTTTAAAAGTACATCCAGAAAGTCCACCCCACTGTGGACTATCTGTGGTGATTTGAAAGCCATAATCATGGCCAGCGTCTGGTATTCCGAATAGGTCTTGAAGGTATGCTGTCTGCTGGATATAGTTCTTAGGAACTCCTCCACCTACATATATAACTCCCGTCTTCGATGCAGCTCTCTTAATTTGCAGTATCTCATAGTTATCCTTAATCTCATCAACTATGAGGGGTTTCATATCACTTTCTACAAATTTAATATAATGCTGAGTTAGAGCTAGTCCCAATGAACTATCGTTTAAGGCGGGTACGAAGATTGGTACACCATTTTTCCACCCATTCCATATTATGGAATCTTTTTTGTCTTTTATTGAGCTTTTTACATCGATGAATTCACCAAGATTGTTGA
>JAUWWH010000034.1 GCA_030617005.1 Candidatus Bathyarchaeota archaeon
TCCGGTGGTCCGTATTTTTCATATACTATCGCTTTCATTTTCATATTTTAGAATAATCACTTTTATGATTGATAATATTTTGCCTCAAATTTCATAGTTTTTCTGGAATGATATTGGGTTTGGTATTAAAAATTAATCATCATTCTCAGGATAGTTTTGCTGATACTCTTGATCAGAGTCAAAAAGATAATATTTTTTTCCAATTACATCATCTCTAATGTTTGTTATTGAAAACTTGTCTTTTTAGTAATGGTCATTATTTGCAAAGCAGGACTCAGAGACGAGAAAGGTTAATTCATAATCTTTTTTTGCCGATCAAACAGTAATATTGTTCCATTATTGTCAAGTTGTCTTTTGTGTAATAACCATTATTGATTCTAAGAGTGTTAATTTTAAAATTTTTAAATTCTTTTTTTAACAACTTTTTATTGAATAGATAATGCACGACATCCTTTTGGTCAACTTCTTTTAAAATAAAAGTTCGAGAATCAAACATCTCTAAATTACCCACTTTTTTTCGAAGTATCCTCCACTTCGGTACTGTAATGAAGATTAGACCCTGTGGTTTTAATATTCTTTCAAGTTCTTTGATCAATTTACGGATATCTTCTATTTTTGCATGATGTATTACTCGAAAACTTATCACAGCATCAAAGATATTATCGCTATAAGGAAGTTCTTTATAGATAGAAGCGAGTTCCAGATTTCCTTCATATCCATCTTCTTTAAGCCAACTCTTTGCTACTTCTATCGCTTCTATAGAAAAATCAAGTCCGTAAACTTCAAACCCATTCTTAGCTAAAGATACTATATATCCCCCAGAACCACAACCCAGATCAAGAACTTTCTTGACGGAATATGTCTGAAATAGCGTCAAGATCTCATTTAAATGCTCTAATGAAGTTATGTAAGTTCTACCTTTTTGCTTATAAATGGCATTCCATCGTTTAACATTCCTCATAAATATCATTCCATTTTTTATGAAAGTACATGTTGAAGTAATATGTCTTATGAAAAAGTGTTAACCACATTAGGAAGAAATGATAATACAATTTTCCATTTATCTTTCCATTAGACGGATTGAATCCTCAAATTTATTAATCTTTTAGGCATTCGTTTTGGCATACTTAATAGTTTAGTCTATCAATATTTTATTAATTACTGATTTTTAATAAAAAAAATGAACATTTGAGTCACAATGTTTCCTTCTCAGTATTGCGTTTAGGTGTCACCATTTCGTAGTTTAGACAGTTACACAAATTTTAGATATGATTGGATCATATAATTTTACATAAAACTATTTTTGTATAGTGAATATTGATGGAAAAACCTCATAATCAGCTTTTTGTATGAAAATGGTTTGTGTGCATGAACTGGTGATAAGTACAGATGGATAATCTTACAATTAGAAAATATTTTGAGGTTACAGGCGTTGTGTTTATCGCATTTGTGCTATACTTAACAAGCTTCTTCAATTATCTCCTTTTCCACAGCTTAGTTGAGCTATTTAGTATCGTCATAGGTTTCAGTATCTTTGTAATTACATGGATCTCACGGCGAATGATAGACAATAATTATCTTCGTTTCATAGGTATTGCTTCTCTATTCATCTCTATTATAGATTTAATCCATACTCTTGGTTATGCGGGAATGGGAGTTTTCTCTGGAAGTGGAGGAAATTTATCTACCAAGCTCTGGATTTCCGCTCGATCTGTTCAAGCTATATCGCTTCTAATTGCTCCTTTACTAATTCGCAGGAAGATAAATAATGCTTCTTTATTCATCAGTTACACAGTAGTAACTAGCTTTTTACTGGGATCAATATTCATTTGGAATGTGTTTCCCATATCTTATATCGATGGAGTAGGGTTGACCCTATTTAAAGTAAATAGTGAATATATTATCTGCATTATACTTTTAGGTTCCCTAAGTCTATTAGTTCGAAAGCGTAAGGAATTCAGTTCGAATGTGTACCGATTATTGATCACATCTATAATATTGACAATTGGTTCCGAATTAGCATTCACTTTTTACATTAGCGTTTTTGGTTTATTCAACACGATCGGTCATTTTTTCAAGTTAATCGAATTTTATCTAATCTATAAAGCCATTATTCAAATAGCCATTACCAGACCCTACAATTTAATTTTCAGAAACTTGAAACAAAGTGAAGAGAAACTGAGAAGTATATTTACCTCTTCCTCAAATGCTATTACGGTTACTGACCTCAACGGAAACATCATTGAATGTAACCAAGAAACACTAGATCTTCACGGCTTCTCATCGAAGGAAGAGGTGTTAGGTATAAACGCTTTCACGTTTCTTGCGAAAAAAGATAAAGTAAGAGCCATGGAGAACATGAAAAGGACATTACAGAAGGGACAAGTAAAAGATGTTGAATACGCTCTTATAACTAGAGATGGGCGCGAATTCCCAGCCGAAATCTCTGTAAGTGTTATCAAAGACCATTCAGGGAACCCCACATCCTTAGTAACCATAACCAAAGACATCACAGAACGTAAACGGATGGAGAAGCAATTAATCCTTTCTGAAAGATTAACTGCCATTGGCAAGTTGTCTTCAACTATTGCACATGAATTAAGAAACCCTCTGGGAGTGATTAACAACTCCAGTTACTTCCTTAATATGAAGCTTAAAAATATTGCAGACGAGAAAGTACTAAAACATTTAAAAATTATTACGAAAAAAGTTGACTCCGCAAACATTATCATCAGTGATCTTCTCGACTTCGCAAGTAAAAGAGAGCCAACTCTTAAGGAAACTAATATAAATTTCATTATTAAAAACGCAATATCCAGCGTCATCATACCAGAAAAGATTGAGGTGATTACCAAACTCGAAGAAATACCTCTAATGCTTCTGGATGGGGAACAGATCCAAAGAGTCTTCCAAAACATGATCCTAAACGCTGTCCAAGCCATGCCTGAAGGGGGAAAACTGACGATAAAAACAGTGAAACATGAAAATTCAGTGAAAATAGTAATCAAGGACACAGGAATCGGCATCCCAGAAGAAAACATATCAAAACTGTTCAACCCTCTCTTTTCTACTAAGGTGAAAGGTGTAGGTCTAGGCTTAACCATCTGCATGCAAATAGTGGAGGATCATGGTGGCAATATCACAGTTCAGTCAGAAGTGAGTAAAGGTAGCGTCTTCACAGTGAAGATACCTCTTAGAGATAACGGAAACGAGATGTTAGTAAAGAACATGATTTCTTCAATCTTACCAAAGATGGGTATGTGAGGACTGGATAACCCATTAAAGTAATAAAGTAATGTTTTTTCCCTTTACATTATAGCTCGATTTTAACTCAGAAAAAAATCTCTTTCTTCAATCATTCTAGTATATGCAGTGGGTGTAATAGAAGAGAGATTGTGTATTGGTATGTGTATATGAAGGAAGTAAGTTGAGAAAGTGTATGGTGTAGACATTGGAGAAAGTAAAGGTTTGGGTGTAAAATTAAAATCCTAAATCTAGTCAGATCCTTCGTACTTTTTTCTTATAGTTGTACTGATAGTAACAATAAGCTGCTAGACTACAGAAGTAACTAGCTAAGACAATGTAACCATGGAGTAAATTTGGGTTATTCCTATTGTATATTTTGCGAAAAAAAGAATGAACATCTTAGGATATAAAATATACAGGGTTATCAGGGTAATATTTTGAACGATACTGATCTACTTTGAATTGTTCTTTCTCACTAACAAAATATAATGATTAAAAAATTGGTGGATTAGCATAATTACGAATTTATTGTTCTCTGTTACTATAGGTTGTGAATTTACCCTTTCCTAAAGCAAACTCGTTCTTTCCATTCAGCGACTGTGAAAAAGATAAGTTCAGAATTTGCCGTTAAATTTAAAAGTTGTCTAATTTCTTTTGGAATGGTAATCCTAAATTTTTTATCAACCTTAGCTGAAGCTAAAATAACCATTTAAATCAACTCAATAAGATGTACATATACGCTATAAATATACGTTTCCTTAGAGAAGATTAGAAGCGATCAACTATATAAAATTTGGAAAAAAGTCTGTTTTCTCATTATATTTACTCAAAAATATTGTCAAATATTTGTACATAAAAGAGGAGTTATGGTGTGCAGGTAAGGTTGGGTACTAAAACACTTGGTGTCTTCCCAATAAATGAGAGTCGTAGATCTGAACCAACTTCGACCTCCTTTAAGGCATTATAAACATTTCCAGCTATCATGATGGGACGTAACGGGTGAACCACTGTTTTATTTTTTATATAAAATGCATTAGATGCGACTACACTAAAATCACCTGAAATAAAGTTTGAGTGTCCAACCCCCATGAGTGAATATCTTACGAATATTCCCTCATCAATTGTAGATATGAGATCATCAAGAGATTTACTACCGGGGAGGATCAAGTAATTTATGGGGGATATTCCTGGGATTTGAAGATATCCTTCACCACCTCTAGCAGCGTTTCCAGTACTTGATTTTCCTTCCTGAAGCGCAGTGTAGCTGTTATGTAAGTAGTTTTTTAGGACTCCTTTCTCTATTACAGGTTTTACTGTCGTTGGAACTCCCTCTGCATCATACTTTACTGTGTTCAATCCGTCACTCATCCATGAATCATCTATCACGGTGAGGTTTTTCCAAGCAATTTTCTCACCTAATTTATTACTTAAAGCACTTCTTTTCTCTTGGATAGCCCTCGCTGAGAGACCGTATGAGAGTAGAGAGAGAAAGATAGATGAAGTATAGTTATCAAATAATACTGGAAGCCTCTTTGTTACTTCCAATCTTTTAGCTCCCAAAGAATTAACAGCTCTTTTTGCCGCTATTTCACCTATACCTGAAAAGTCAAAAAGTCTTCTACTTGATATTGATTCATAACCTGTCCTTTCTTCACTGCCCTCAACGGCTTTACAGTATATTCCACCACCAATACCTGTTCCAGAGTCACCAATATTTATCCCTCGACTATTAGCAACAGCAAATTGGTTGACACTAACACCTATCCCACCATAGACAAAGGTTATCTGTTGACTTATATCGCCTGCTTCTTTTACGATAATAGAGGTTTTTTTCATCAAGTCACTACCAGTTAGAGTTAACATTTTATCATCAAAATAACCGCTCTTACTAAATCTCTTCACAGGGTCTGGGAGATGGAGAAAGTTTGAATCCGCTGGTCTAATCCGCGCGACTTTAATGGCTTCGTGAGCTGCTTTGAAAACTTTTTGTTCATCGATACTACTTACAGCAGCAAATCCAACCCGTTTTCCTAGAACTACTCGCACACCTAAACCTGCAGTTTCGCCTTCACTCAGGTTGATCAAACCACCTTGAATGGAACTATTTATACTTCGCGTCCAAGAAATGTAGGCTTCTGCTTCTTCAGCACCGTAAACTTCTGCTTTTTTTACGACTCTTTCAGCAAGAGAGATTAAATTATCGAGATCGATCATTATCACACTGTTCACCCCTAACCTTGTTCACCACCAAAAGTGGCTTCTTTCAGAAGTAAGTGCGGTCCACCAATTCCAACGGGGAGAGGAGATTGACCTCCCTTACCACATCCACCAAAATAACTAGAGTGTAACTTCAAATCTTTACACCTACCTATAACATTTTGGAGGAAATCAAAAATGTGACCTCTAATAGCAACGTCTCTAAAAGCGTATTTTGGTTCTCCTCCTTCAATCCAATAACCACACATGGCTTTAAACAGGAAAGTTCCATCTAATCCCACTTGACCGCCAGAGGTATTACAGACGTAAACACCATCCTTAAGAAGTTCTAAACCTTCCTCCACAGTGAGGTCCCCCGGGGGAAAATATGTATTCCTCATCCTACATATTGGCTCAAACCGGAAGTCAACGGCGCGTCCATTCCCTGTAGGCTCAACGTTTACAGCACCTGCAGTTCCCCTCAAATGTAAATAATTCTCGAGGACCCCTTGATTTAGTAACGTCACACGTCTAGTTTTTACACCTTCATCATCGAAGGGTAAAGTAAATCCGGGATACAGAGCGTTGTTGACGACTCCTTCATCAATAATAGTCGCATATTCGCTTCCAAGCTTCTGGTTCAATTTTCCACGGAGTGGGCTTCCACCAGTCATAATGAAATCGTACTCGGAAAGATGACCAAAAGATTCGTGAGCCATAACCCCGCCTAATTTATTATCTATTAAGGCTCTAAATCTTCCCGTTGGAGGTTTCTTTCCTGCCAGTTTCTCAGCGGCCCATTTCGCAGCATTCTGACCAAGTCTCTCAGGAGCGTACTCATTTCTGAAGACCTCAAGGCCGAGTGATCCACCATGCCAATCGCGGGCATTAGTCAGTACATCTCCCCTTTTTGAGACCACGGTCACACCCATACTTACAAGCAATACTTCTCGGCTAATATCAGCGGACTCGGAGTTTAGAAAATATTTATGTCCACATGCTTCTCCGTATCTCGCTTGTGTAGTCGCTACATCGACACCTTCACCCATGGCAGATCGTTCTCCGCGATGAAGCATCTCCTTTTTTTCTTCAAATTCAACGTTTATTGGATGCTTCTTAACGTTAAGGGAGTGTTTACACTGGATTGGATCGTACATTGCAGGTTTTAACTTTAGTTTAGCAAAAGAACCAGCCACCTTGGCTGCTTTAACAGCATTCTGAACCATCACTTTGATCGATTTCTTTGAAAGCCATGTCGTAAAAGAATACCCAGTTGCACCATTTTTATAGGCTCTAATCCCAATTCCAACTCTTCTGAAAACTCTAATGTCCTTCAGATTCATCTTCTCAGAAAAAATTGTAGTGTGTGAAATATCTTCTCCCCTCACTTCAATCAGATCAACATTAAATCGTTCGCCAATCTTTAATGCATAATTCATAGAAGCATATGTGCTTAAAGTCAAAAAAACAACCCGATCTTCAAATATAGTGTATTCATCTTTATTTAATTGATTTCATTAAGATAAATGTTCTATACAAGTTGTACTCAAGGTCTTTAGTTGTATAAAGCGAATGCGAAAGATAATTACCTGTTAAGATACTTTATACACAAAGATTTCTAAAAAATGTTCTTTACTCCATCGTCTATGCTATAAAATTCAAATTTATATAAGATATATCTTTCAGAGGATAGGTGTACCAAAAGAAGAGGAAAAGATGAAATCGTCAAAACTTTACACCACTAGTGTCATAATTCTCTCAATGTCCGCACTAGTTGAAAATCTAGCTTACGCTTTGCCTATGTCATATTTTCCACAATATATACAATTTTTAGGAGGCCCAATCGCATACATCGGATTTTTCACCGCAGCTTTTACAACTGCAAATGCTGTACTCTCCCAAAAGTTTGGGAGTATATCAGATAGAATTGGAAGAAAAAGACTCATCATGATGGGTTTAATGATGGACATTTTTTTAGGTTCCCTAACTGGAATTATCTGGGATTGGTCACTCCTATTGATAATAAGATTGTTAAATGGTATAGCTACCGCTGCTGTGGTTGCTCCAGCTGAAGCGTCGTTAGTAGATCAAGTTCCTAAAGAGAGAATAGGTGAAGCTATAGGATTTTATTTAACAATGAGTATGATTGGATTTAA
>JAUWWH010000159.1 GCA_030617005.1 Candidatus Bathyarchaeota archaeon
AAGTTACTATACACGACTCATACTCTTCGCTCTTATGCGTTCTAAAGTTTCAGACTTAAAAATCCACAAAGAGATCAGAGACATACCGATTCCGAGAGTGATCGTTGAATGTGGTGAACCCTTATGCTCTGTCATTATGGAAGGTTCGAGTAGAGACGATTCATTATCCCGTGCAAATAGTGTAGCTAAAACAATTTATCAATCTTTATTAGTTCTTCCTGATTAACATAAAGTCAAATCTTCAGATTTCATTAATGGATTTTGGAAGGATGCGGAGAAGCCAAATTATTGATTTTAATAGAAATCTTTGCACCTCTTAGCATAATCTGCGACTCAGTGATTAGTCTACCCCAACTCTCCTCTGGTGTTTGGTATGGCTAGATCTTTCTAATGGCCCCAATAGCTGGAATTGTTCTGGGACCATATGCTGAATTTGTCTCAACCCTGATCAGAGTACTGGCTAGCCATTCCATCTAACTTCAAGGTGAAGCTCAAATGTATAAATTTTTTCACACTAGGAGCTCCGATTGGAACCATGTTTTACGGATTCGTGTTTAGAGGAAAATTGAAGATGGTTTTCATCTATTATACCCTGCTTTTAGTGACTTATTTTTTAACACCGATCTCGCAGAATCTTCTCATTTGGGGGATGTGGAATGTCTACGTCGCTTACAGCATCCTATGCGTCTTGATCTTGATGAGGAATAAGTAGAGTATGATCTGTATTGAATTTGAGAATCGCCCGTATTTGTATGCTCTCTGCGCTTTTATTGGACTTGAAGCAGATATTATTTTCAGAATATTCATTTTGATTCCTGGCCAAACCTATAAATTCTTCTATGGTTTATCAAATGAAGTTTTAAGTCTAACATGGGCTGCAAGTGCATTTATCACTCCGATTCAGGTAGGAGTAGCTGTTCTATTGAGTACTTTTATTCCTCCTGTATTGGTTAAGATTCTCTCTTTCAGAGGTTGGTTTCACTTTGAAAGTGATTCGTGAGTAATTCTATCTGAAGAGTGTAACTTTAAAAATACGAGAGAAGGTCAAACTTATTAACGTGTTTTTTTAAATTCATATTTAGGGGAATATTTATGACGTTGAAAATTTGCAACACGATGAGTGGGGAGGTGGAACTCTTCAAACCGCGAGTTAAAAATAAAGTAACCATCTATGTTTGCGGTCCAACCGTCTACGATTACTCGCACATAGGCCATGGTAAGACATACATGTCTTTCGATCTAATCACTCGATATCTCGAATATAAAGGATATGATGTCAAATATGTGGTAAACATCACGGATATCGATGACAAGATCATCAAAAGAGCAAATGAGTCTGGAATGGACCCCTTAGAACTAGCGAAGAAATTCGAAAAAACCTTCCATGCTGACATGCATGCTTTAGGGATTAAAGATGCTGATGTATATCCAACTGTCTCAGGACACATCCCAGAGATTATTGAAATTATTCAAACTTTAATCAAGAAAGGGTTCGCCTATGTTGTTGATGGAGACGTCTACTTCACTGTGAGTAAGGTTGAAGATTATGGTAAACTCACCAATCAGACTTTGGATGCAATCAAGTCTGGTGCTAGAGTAGGAGTTGACGAGAGGAAGCAGAATCCTGCAGACTTTGCTCTGTGGAAGAATTCTAAGGTTGGAGAACCCCGTTGGAGTAGCCCTTGGGGTGAAGGGAGACCTGGGTGGCACATCGAATGTTCCGCAATGTCAACGAAGTACCTTGGGCAACAGATTGATATTCATGGTGGTGGAAGGGATCTGATTTTTCCACACCACGAAAACGAATTAGCCCAGTCCGAAGCCTATAGCGGAAAAAAACCATTTACATCGTACTGGTTACATACAGGTTTTCTAACGATTAACGGAGAAAAAATGTCAAAATCCCTTGGCAACTTCATCACTATAATAGATCTTCTTGACAAGTGGGATGCTGAAGTGTTTAGGCTCTTCATTCTCTCAACACATTACCGGAAACCAGTAAACTTTACTCAAAAGACCTTAAAACATCAGAAGCAGAGTCTCCAAAGAATCTATAACACTGTTGATAATTTAAGGTTACAGATACAGAATGCTCAAGAATTAGAGACACCAGACAAAATGGAAGAAGAGTTACAAAAACAGATATCGCGTGTAAAAGAGACGCTCATCAATGCAATGGATGATGATTTCAATACACCTAAAGCACTTTCAGAATTCTACAATCTGATAAAAATCGGGAACAAAGCAATAGCTGCAAAAATGAGTAAATCAACTCTTACTAAGGTCTTGAATACGATAATGGAGATTGCACATGTCTTCGGTCTCTTAGAGAAAAAAAGAGAGATAAAGGCTCTTCCTGAGGAGATCCAGATATTAATAAAAGAACGAGATATGGCTAGAAATAGGAAGGATTGGAAGAAAGCTGATGAAATCAGGCTAAAACTGAAATCAATGAGCATCATACTCGAAGACAAACCAGAAGGAACACAGTGGAGATATCAAGAATAACCGAAAAGATAATTCTCGACATTTAATTAGCGCATTGATCGATACAGACTGTAATCTTTACCACTTATTTTTGTGGAGTATCTCTTCCATCTTTTTTCTTTTAGTCACTTTCTCCTTGACTTCATCAGGATACCCTAAAGGAGTCATAGCTACTACCCGAATATGTGGTGGGATTTTCAGAATCTTTTTGACTGCTGCCTCGTGAAATGCACCGATCCAACAGGTCCCTAGATCTTCATCCGTTGCTTGAAGAATCATACTCTGCATTGCAATAGCTCCATCTACCTTCCAAAACTTTTCACCATCTCCTCTAACCCATGCGATATTTGGATCAACACATACAACTATTATCACTGGAGCTTCATAGAACCAACTCCTACCATAGGCTTCCTTCATCTTTCTCCTAATTTCAGGATCCATGATCACGATGAAATGCCATGGTTGTTTGTTGACAGCTGAGGGTGAAAGTCTTCCCGCTTCAAGAACTCTAAAAAGTTTCTCCTCCTCGATCCGCTTTACCTTATATTTCCTTATACTTCGTCTAACTCTAATAACCTCATTCACATCCAATTAACCAACAATCCTCATTCTGTTGTTAACTAATTTAATGACCACATCCTATAAAAAAATTGCTAAAACGAAAAAAATTAATGATAATCAAATGGATTAAAATACATCTCTTTTTTTGACTATTCAAAGTCAATATTCACATTTAAAGAATTGTATTAAAAAACTGAAACCTTCTTTCAGTATAACATTTTAATTACAATTCTATCCATAAAATCTCTCTTAATATGTATTGTAGAATAAAACTTCTACGTTGATTAATAACTATACCCTTTTCGATACGATCCGTATGCTGTGTCTAATAGATGCTTATTTACGCTCTAAATGTTCAATAGATCTGAAAAGGTAGATAGGTTCAACAAATTCATTCCCATGCTGAATGCTTTCTAATTGCTTCGGTTGGACATGAATCTTGGCATGCTAAACATTGTATACAACCGCCAATGGATTCAGCAACAACTTTTCCATCTTTAAGATCATAGACACCTGAGGGACATACATTTACGCAGACAGCTGATCCTAAACAAAGATTCAGATCTATTTCAACCCAGTGATCATTATCTTCCCACTTTTTTATTTTTACCACAGTCCTTCCTCATTTTCGATTATATATTCCGTTCACATTCACTCAAGTAAATAAGTTATATAATAATCCACTCAAAGAAATGTCCTTTTCAATATTTTCTTCAACTTGTGATTATCTTTCATATCTCCAAGTTAAAAATGTAGCATCTTATTTTCTACATACATCATATTTTCAACTTTATGATGTCTGTTTCCACTTTAACTTCATAAGTTTTTAAGTCAAAAGTTGGTTCTCCCATATCTGATGGTCTGATGT
>JAUWWH010000166.1 GCA_030617005.1 Candidatus Bathyarchaeota archaeon
GCAGCCCTGTCCTTAAACTAATTGGGGTGAAAGTTGAAACGGAAAGAAAAGCAGAACAAAGAATAAAGGTCCCGGGATTATTTGGGCTAAATGGAAAGTCTGAGAAATCATTTGATGCTTCTCATGATCAAAGTAAAATAGTTTTGGAGATTGAAGCAGGACGAGCAGTAACAAATGATCAATTTCTAAAGAATTTTTTTCGCTTTAGGCTCAGATATTCATCAGACCTTTTCTGAAAACAACTTTTTTTCTCTTCATCCTCTATTTAGCCTATTTTGGAGCTGTAAATATCAGCTTTTCTGGATATCAGTACAAAGTGGTTAAGCTGATGGGTTTTTGTGATGGGTAAGTGTGCTGGTGTTAGGAAAAGAATGAGCCAGTTTCTGTCTGAGAGAGTATAGTTTAAGAAGATAAGAGTATAGAATTAGAAGCTATGCGCGTATCTTCTGGAGGGGAGGAAACTTCGCTGGCTTTTGGTGGACAGGCAGTGTTGGAAGGTGTCATGATCCGCTCTAGCACACACATGGTTACCTGTGTTAGACAGCCAAATGGGGAGATCTTGACTATGACAGAGGAAATAGACCCCCTGTCTAAAAGATACCGAGTGTTAAATTTGCCATTTGTAAGGGGAATCCCAGCTCTCTTTGAAACCTTATATCTGGGTATGAAGAGTCTCTTTCTCTCCGCTAATGTAGTCTTAGAAGAAGAGGGTGAAAAGCTCACCTACAAAGAAGTTGCACTAACAATAGTTATGATTCTAGGCATAGCTGGTTTCTTCATTGCAGTGCCTTTACTGTTAACTGCTATGCTCCCATTTACAGGCGTGTTTTTTAACATTGTTGAGGGAGGAGTGCGAATGTTAATCTTCTTAATTTATTTAAAGCTGATTTCACTCTGGGGTGAGTATAAAAGAGTGTTGCAGTATCATGGCGCTGAACATAAAACGATTAACGCATTCGAAGCTGGCGAGTCCTTAAACATTGCAAATGTGAAAAGATTCTCAAGGCGACATCCCAGGTGCGGGACAACCTTCATCTTCATAATTGCATTGGTAAGCATCATCGCCTTCTCGATCATACAAACCCAGACCCTTCTGGAGAGACTGATGTACAGAATAGTTTTCATTCCTGTAATCAGCGCTATATCTTATGAACTTTTAAAGTTCAGTGACAGACACAGAAACTTAAAAATTATGAAATTTCTATTGACACCAGGCCTGAAACTGCAGAATCTAACAACTAAAGAGCCGGATGATGAGATGATAGAGGTCGCAGTTAAAGCCATAGAAGAAGTTTACAAACTAAGAAAACAGTCCTAGCTGAGTCATTAACAAACTGTACAACTTAACCCTTTATTCAATTAACAAGACAATTGTTAAATGGTAAAGGAGCGTAACAAAGATTATTACTTTTAGATACTTTGAACATTCTTGATTTAATGATGAGGAAGATGAGTAAATGAGTGAAGAATCGAAGGAAGAAGAGGGGCAGACAGTTACGTTACCTGATGGACGGAAGCTTGGGTATTTAATCATAGGTGAGGGGAAACCAGTCTTCTATTTTCACGGCCTATTAGTTGGCAGTCGACTGGATGTGCTGAATATGAGAGAAGCCGCGGAGCATGTGAATCTTCAGATTATTGGTGTTGATCGTCCCGGATTCGGATTATCAACATTTGCCGAAAAAAGGAGAATTTGTGATTTTGCATCAGATATCAGTTTCCTGGCTGATCACTTAAGGTTTGATAAGTTTGCAATAGTAGGCGTCTCAGGAGGGGGTCACTACGCAATCACCTGTGCAGCATTAATACCAGAACGACTAGTCAAAGTCCTAGTGATTATGGGGCTCTCTTTACTTTTAGATGTCTCAGACATGCGAAGTGAAGTTAAAATGTTATATAATTTTATGACTAACCCGCTTATCGGACCAATATTACTAAGAAAGTAAGAGAAACAATTTTAGAGATGATAAAGGATCCAAATAGATTTCTGAAATCCGACGTGGGAAGGAAAATGCTCAGAGATTTAGGAGGGGTTCAAATCGATGCGGAGTCACCTCGTCTCAATGTGGGTCGTCGATCCATTGAAGAATTCTATCGACAAGGCGATGACAGCATTAAAGCCATCATCCAAGAAGTTAAACTTATGAAGAAAGGGTGGGACATAGAATTATCAGCAAATCCCTCAGGACTAGTCCACATCTACCATGGCCCCACTGATATAAATAGCCCAGTCAGCAACGCGCATAGAAATGCAAAAACGATTCCAGGGGCGCATTTAGAGATCTTTGAAGGTGAGACTAACCTGTTAGCGACTAAAAATCTAAAAAAAATATTTGAGGTACTCAAGTAAAAGAGCAACTACTCTTAACGAAGTATACGCTCAAAATAGGAGCGCATGTTTGAGTTGCGATTCAAGACAAATATAAATAATAGTTTAACAGTTTTAGAGTATCATTGGAGTAAAGATGTTTATGTCTCTGTTTGATATTGTACTCAGTCGTAGAAGCATAAGACGTTATGAGAAGAAGGATGTTCCAGAAGATGTTTTGAATAAGATTCTTGAGGCAGGTAGACAGGCCCCATCTGCGGGTAATCAACAGCCATGGCACTTTATCGTGTTAACTGACTACGATATTAAAGAGAAGCTGTCTGATGGAAAATGGAACACCTTCATTAAGGATTCAGCTTTTACCATCGTGGGTTGCAGATACATCGGCGATGAATATGGGCGTAAATGGTCGACGGTTGATACAACAATTGCTTTACAGAACATGGTCATTGCAGCATGGGCTCTACACGTAGGATCATGTTGGATCGGAGATTTTAAGGAAGAAGAAGTAAAGAAAGTGTTGGACATTCCTGAAGATTGGAAAATTGTGGCATTAATCACGTTCGGTTATCCAGCTGAAAAACCAGGAAACAGACCGAGAAAACAGATAGATGAGATAGTAAACTACAATAAATTCTAAACGCAATCACTATTCTCTTAAACAAATAATGCTCAGCTTAGAACAACACCACCACTTTCACACACTATCATTCTTCTATCATTTAGCTAAGAATATTGAAGAATGCAACAAGTCATAAAAAACGGTGAAGTTCACATAAATATTTCAGCCAACGCTATAAGATAAGAAGTGCAGGGGAAAAGACAATTGTTAAAGTAGCGAAGATGAAAGCGCTAATTATGATTTGAGAAATCCACCCCCCTGTTCTCTCATGGAAGACTTCAGCGGATACTAATGATGTAACAAGTGCAATGAGCAAGAGGTTAAGTCCCAGCACAAAAAAACCGAAACTTATGAAGGGCATAAACTGTGACAGGATCGTTGTTATCACAACTAATTCGAGCATAAAAGTCAAGAAGAGCACTATACCTTCAAAGAGGACAGAATATCCCATTCGTCTAATACCATCTCCCATCATCGGTCTCGCGTATCCCTTAAAGAATGATTCGTAGAACATAAAAACAAAGACAAAAAGCATCATATACAGAGGTAATGAGATTAAACGCATTGTTGCGGTTGAAAAGGTATTGGTAGTATAACTGCCAAGTGTTAAAGTAAACAATACTGCGAAAGCTGCCGCACCGATGACTCCAAGGGCGGTGTTAACTTTTAATGATGGTTTTTTAATGGATTCTTTTAGGAATCTGAAGTATGAGAATTCTGTATTGTTATCTTTTAGTTTTTTTCTTGTGAGGAACCCGTATATTATCGAATTTCCTAAGAAGAGAGCTGTTATGAAATTTGTAAAAAAGAGCGGAGTGATCAATTGTAAGACATAAACGATGCCCATAGTAATGAATGAACCGACTCCTCCACCCAGCAAGATTGCTGTAAACCCGGTTTTTA
>JAUWWH010000149.1 GCA_030617005.1 Candidatus Bathyarchaeota archaeon
GTAGATTTTGCATCGTTGTATCCCAGCATAATTAAAGTTCGTAACATTTCATACGAGACTGTTCTTTGTCCTCATCATAAGTGTCGTGATAATAAAATCCCAGAATTACCACATTGGATTTGTCGTTTGAGGAAGGGTTTATCAAGTCAAATTATTGGATCTCTCCGAGACATGCGTGTTAAATGGTATAAGACCAAAGCTAAAGACCAATCGTTACCCGCCTCTCTTCGTAACTTCTACAATGTCGTTCAGCTCACATTGAAAGTTCTTTTAAATGCGTCTTACGGTGTAATGGGTGCTGAAACTTTCAGTTTATATTGTCCCCCAGTTGCAGAGGCTGTGACAGCTTATGGAAGAGACGCGATGAGAAAAACAGTTGATAGAGCTCATTCTCTTGTGATTAATGTTCTATATGGTGATACAGATAGCTTATTCCTTAAATCACCTACATCAGAACAAATTAATGATTTAATCAAGTGGTCTAATGAAAAACTTCAGATGGAACTTGAAATAGAAAAGGAATATCGATACTCTATTTTAACGAAACTAAAGAAAAATTATCTAGGGATCTATAAAGATGGTAATATCGAGATTAAGGGATTAATTGGTAAGAAAAGACACACACCTAAATTCTTGAAAGACGCCTTCATGAAAATGATTAAGACTCTTGGAGAGGTACAATCGCCAAAGGACTTCAAAGAAGCTAAAAATCACATTAGGAATATTGTTCATGATTGCTATAGTAAATTGATGAATAAGGAATACGCTCTCGATTATTTAACTTTGAATATAACGATCAGTAAACCTCTTAAAAATTATACGAAGACGACACCACAACATGTTAAAGCCGCACAGATTCTAGTTAAAGCTGGGTATAATGTTAAACCTGGGCAAATCATTCGTTTTGTAAAAACTACAGATAATATTGGAGTTAAACCCCGTCAATTAGCCGACCTTGAATTAAAGGATATAGATATAGCTAAATATGTAGAATATTTAAAGTCGACTTTCGACCAGGTTTTGGATGCTTTAGGGATAAGTTTTAATGAGATCTTAGGAATCTCAAAACTCGAATCTTTCCTGTGGAGTTCAGAAAATACAACGAAAAAGTCTATTTAGAAGGAATTGAACATATGGTTAACAGGTTGGATATTTGAATAACACTTCTTCTCATTCTTTAGATGATCTTGATATCAGAATCCTCTCCATTCTAAGTGAAGATGCTCGTATGAGTTACAGAGAAATAGCAAAAAAATTGGGTATAGCATCTGGAACTGTGTATAATAGAATAAAAAAAATGACTAATAATGGAATTATTAAGGGGTATATCCCACTCTTAGATCATAAAAAATTAGGGTATGATCTAACGGTTCTTATTCTCATTCAAGTTGAAGGGGAACATCTTACTAATGTTGAAGAGATGCTTGCAACACCTAATGAAGTTCTTGCAGTTTACGACATTACAGGGGAATTTGATGTAGCAGTAATTGCTAGGTTTAAGAATACAAAGTCTATGAATGCCTTCATAAAAAGCATATTAAAGATACCCTACATTCGTAGAATAGTAACTAATGTCGTTCTAAACATCGTTAAGGAGGATCAAAGGTTAAAGATTTAGCGATTCAGAACTCAGGAAGATAATGAACATTATTGAAAAACCTTTTCATTACAAATAGTATTTTAAAGTCTATGACCATTAGCTTTTTTAAGTTTCCTTTAATAGTAATAGTAATATTAATAAAAAAAATAAAAAATATTAACAATAGCAAAGCTTATGACATTTCCAAGAGAGAAAGAAGGATATATCCTAAGAACAGTTCACGCAATTTGTCAAGATCATATCAGAAGAGTTGTGGAAGCTGTCAGGGAATTAACAAATATGGTTTTTGACCTATCGGAAGGAAATCTTAAAAATATGGAAGATCATTTTGCTGAAATCAAAAAGTTAAAAACTGAAGCATCTGAACATCGACAAACTCTTTTAAATGAACTCGCTGAGGTTGGAATGCTACTTCTAAACCGAGAAGACTTCCTTAGACTTGCGGTTCAATTAGGGGAAATAGTAGATTACTGTGAGGGAGCTGCCTATAGAATCAACTATATCGTCTCCAAAAAGCTAAATCTTGACAATACAATTAAAACTGGTCTCTTTAATCTGAGTAAGAATGTATTAAAAACAGTAACAAATCTAAGAGAAGTAATTTTTTCTTTAAACTATGGAAGTTCAAGGATAATAAGCATGGCTAAAAATGTTGAGATCGCTGAATATATTGTCGATGAGATATTCAGAGAGATAGAAATTAAGATAATAGATGCTAAGATGGATCTTGGAACAACCCTAATTCTGCGAGATTTAGTGAATTTCTTGGAAGATATCGCAGATAAAGCTGAAGACGCCTCAGATTCAACTAGAATTCTAGCTCTGGGAGCTTAAAAATGGTCAATTCACCGCAGTTTAACGCAGAATTAATAGGAAATAGATTAATTGTTTGGAACTATAAACAAGCTTCTGAACTCTATAAACTAGGATTCTACGGTAAACCTGTTGGCATAGCAAAACCTAAATCTACTGAATTCGAAACACCCCTCATCGTCGATCTCATTGAAGGATTTTACCTTCTCGAAAAAAAAATAATCAAGATCTACAAAGGACCTAAAAAGAGAGGAATGGGTGTAAAGCGGTTTCAAAAGTATGGTGAGAAAACATACCGAAGATTCAATCTAGATTACTTAGTTTACAAAAACCTTCGAAACAACGGCTATGTTGTCCTTCCGGGGATAAAATTCGGATGTGAATTCGCGGTTTATGAGAGAGGGCCGGGTATAGACCATGCACCCTATATGATCTCAGTTAGAGCATCAGGAGATGCAATCACATCAACAGATATAGTTAGAGCAGGCAGGTTAGCTACTTCAGTTAGAAAAAGATTCATTATTGCAATCCCGAATCTTATGACAGAAACAGTCCAGTATCTTATGTTTAAATGGTTTAAAGCGTAATTTACTGAAATGGTACTATTAATCAATTTTCATGATTTGAAAAAGTTAAGTGATTCATAAAATAACTCCAAACTTATTTATTAATACTATTAGATAGTTCAATAATTATTTTTTCACATGAAAAAAGGAGGATAAACGCCATATTGTATCTCATAGCTTGTGAGAAAATAAATAATGTTTGGTATGGTATAGCACTCGATGATGAGAGGCGAATAGTCATATCTTCTTTCTCTGTTAACGATAGAAGCAAAGTTATATCAAGTATCATAGACTATTTACCCGATGACACTGAATTTATAGAAATCAAACGCGATAAATATGCCTTCAGCATCCTCAAAACGATGAGTAAGATTTATGAAGGAAAATCTATCAAATACAATTTTATGTTGGCCTTAGATAACTTACCCCTTTTCACTCGCAGAGTACTGAGTTTAACTTCACAAATTCCAAGAGGATTTGTTGCGACTTATGGAGGAATCGCTAAAGCTGTTGGGAATCGTCGTGGTGCTAGAGCTGTTGGAAATGTTGAGGCAAGGAATCCCTTTGCACCCATCATTCCCTGTCATCGTGTGGTTAGTTCAACCCTTGATTTGGGTGGTTATGGGAATGGTTTAGATGCTAAACGACGAATTCTTGAGAGGGAAGATGTGATATTTGATGGCAATCGCGTTTCAAGAAAATGTCTTTGGACACCGAAAGAATAGAACTTCAAGATCTTCATAACAGTTGATCATCATTTTATTTGATGCTTTAAAGTGAGATTGATAGCAGATATGTCTTTCTTTATAATCATTATTTAACAAATATTCCTGAATTTTTTGATCTTCTAAATGTTTCAGGACATAACATTACCGCAGATGTAGCCGTCTTGTTTCAGTTTTAATGGACATCCTCCACCACATACTGACATTTCGGGACATTCATCACACTTTTCGGGGGCATACTTCCGATTACGTATATCTTTACAGATGGGATGGTTCCAGATCTTATTCCAGTCTTCAGTAAGTATATTACCCAGCTGCTTGAAGAAGCTTTGACATGGAATAACATTTCCCATTGACTCGACA
>JAUWWH010000104.1 GCA_030617005.1 Candidatus Bathyarchaeota archaeon
ATGTATCTGGTGTGGTCGCATTATTACACCACGAGAAAAAGCTGTCAAATTTCCATGTCCAACATGTGGTGAATTTGTTATCTGGCGATGTGAAAAATGCAGACTCTTTGGGAGACCATATAAATGTCCAAAATGTGGTTTTACGGGGCCCTAGGGACACTTAAGGGATCTGTCACTTGTGTTTGAAAAAAAGTATAACTATGATTAGTAAACTTTCAGATTTTAAGTAGTTTTGAGGGCACGTGAAGAAATGGATGGCACTAATATAAACATATGCTAGAGGCAGAAGTAACCTAAGTAAGAGAAAAGTGCAACCTTTTTTAGTATAAGTCAGGATCTAAGTATAAAATAGAACCTCTGAACTTCTAAATAAGATTATAAAACTCTAATAATTAAGATTAGTTCATGTACATAATTTATTATATCTTACAAAATTAAATCAAAGAAATGTGAATCCTATAAAATTAAGAACTGCAGGAATCTATTGAATCAAAAAATTTTTAAGATATACAAGTATTGCAGTCATGATCGGCACTGTTATATTATCATCGATTCTTGGTATCTTCTCAATAAAACTCACAACTACACCCGACAAAACTCCATACCAACCAAGCTTCCAATATCCAATAACGGAACACACTACTATCATCGCAACTGTACCATCCCATGACTTAATTCTCCTCCGCTGAGTAAAAGCTCGAATAAGACCTGTAGCCGAATCACCAAAGGACATGAAAAGTATTGGAATTAAACCAACCCATACATCTCCAAGCACCACTCCAATCATCAGAGTTATCCCATACATAAGAGCAAAATGAACCTCATATGCATTATCTTTAACCTGAAACCAATACATCAACCGCCACCTCCTACGGAAATAGATATAACTAGCAAATAGAAAAGCAGAAACTATTACAATCCAGTAATAACCCTCATAGAATATTGGAACTAAAAGTGCAGTTATACCGCCATTAAAAATATGTACAATCTTTCTACTGACATACTCAGCAGGTACACCTTCATATTTCTTAAAAAAATCATAAACCCACTTTGATACAATATGGATGATGGCAAGGTTCCATACAAACAGAAGGCCAGTTATAAAAAGTAAATCCAATGGGATATTTACCATCTTATAGGAACTCCCCCCTATAGTTTAATAAATCAGATTATATTTTAATAAGATTATTCCTTGAATGAAGTCATTAATAATATATGTATTTCAAGATATAACGAATGGATCCAAAAACGAGACAGTTCAAGACACTACCTCTTATTTCAGTCAAAAGAATGAAAAAGTGAAATGAAATGATTACACTACTATATTTGAAAGCTTAAATATGACGCTTCTGCTACAATTTTTCATAGAGTCATACAACTAAGAGATGATTCACCCACATTTCAAGAAAAGTATATTGGGATGCTAATTTATGTCAAATGAAATTCGACTAAAAGTCGTTGAAGCAAAACAGCGAGACGCGGGTCGTGGTAAAGCCCGAGTAGATGAGGAAACAATGCATATTTTAGGAATAATGGTAGGAGATATAATTGAGATAAAAGGCAAAAAAATAACCGCGGCTATAGCTTGGCCTGCCTATCAAGAGGATCAGGGAAAGAAGCTCATACGAATCGATGGTTTGTTAAGAAAAAACGCAGAAGTCACACTTAATGAGTATGTTACTATAAAAAAGAGTGAAGTAAAAGAAGCTCAAAATGTGATATTAGCTCCAGTTGATATGCGTTTGAATGTAGATTCAGACTTTGTAAACTTCGTTAAGAGTAGATTAATTGAAACACCCATAGTTGAGAGAAATGCAGTCTTCGTAGTAATATTAGGGAGCGCTATCCCTTTTACAGTAGTTAAAACCAGACCACATGGTATTGTGAAAGTTACAAACTCAACTAACATACAGGTTCTAAGCGAACCATCAGCTAAGAAGAGGGGAATTCCAAGAGTAACCTATGAAGACATCGGTGGACTTCATGAGGAGATTAGAAAGACAAGGGAAATGATTGAACTACCTCTGAGACACCCTGAGCTTTTTCAACGCTTAGGAATCGAACCTCCCAAAGGAGTATTACTTAAAGGCCCACCTGGCTGCGGAAAGACCCTACTTGCCAGAGCCGTTGCAACTGAATCTGAAGTAAACTTCTTTTCTATAAATGGACCAGAGATCATGAGTAAATTCTATGGTGAATCTGAGAAAAGACTTAGAGGAATATTCGAGAAAGCCAAGAAAAACTCTCCAAGCATCATATTCATAGATGAACTTGACGCAATAGCCCCAAAACGACAAGACGTTACAGGAGAGGTAGAACGAAGAGTTGTAGCACAACTCCTCGCACTAATGGACGGGTTAGAAGCTAGAGGAAATATAATCGTAATAGGAGCCTCAAATCGAGTAAATGCTATAGACCCAGCTCTTAGAAGACCGGGAAGGTTTGACAGAGAAATAGAGATAGGGGTTCCCTCCAAGAAGGGACGTCTCGAGATACTTCAAATTCACACAAGAGGCATGCCCCTCTCTAAAGATGTTGATTTAAAAAGACTGAGCGAAATAACCCATGGCTACTCAGGCGCTGACATCGCAGCTCTAGGTCGTGAGGCAGCTATGAAGGCCCTTCGCCGCTATCTTCCCGAAATAGACTTAGAGGAAGATCATATACCGCCAAAAATCTTAGAGAAAATGGAAGTTAACTATAACGACTTTACAACAGCTTACAGAGAGATCACACCAACAGCAATGAGAGAGGTATTCCTCGAGATTCCCACTGTTCATTGGGAAGATGTAGGTGGTTTAGACGAAATAAAACAAGCTTTAAAGGAAGCCATTGAATGGCCCATAAAGAATCCGGAGACCTTCACATCGATGGGTATTGAACCTCCTAAAGGCATCCTACTCTATGGTCCACCTGGATGCGGAAAAACTCTGCTTGCTAGAGCCATTGCAACAGAAAGTGAAGCAAATTTCATTAGTATTAAAGGTCCTGAAATTTTAAGCAAATGGGTTGGTGAGTCAGAGAAGGCAATTAGGGAAATTTTCAGGAAAGCCAGGCTGGCATCACCAGCAATAATATTCCTTGATGAGATAGACTCCATCGTTCCAAGACGTGGTGCCGGTTATGGTGATTCAGGAGTCACACAGAGGATGATCAGCCAACTCCTAACAGAGATGGATGGATTAATAGCTTTACAGAATGTAGTTGTTATAGCAGCTACTAATAGACCAGATATGCTAGATCCAGCACTAATAAGACCAGGGAGATTCGATCGATTAATTTATGTTCCAGCCCCAGACATTGAAAGCAGACTTGAAATCCTTAAAATATACACAAAAGAAATGCCATTAGATAAGGAGATAGATTTTACATACATACAAAAAAACACAAAGGGGTACTCAGGTGCAGATCTAAAAGCTATATGTACTGAAGCAGCAATGAATGCTATGAGAAAGCGGAATAAAACCGTTTCCATGGATGACTTTAAGAAAGCAATGAAAACCGTAGCGCCAACTATATCAAAAGATGTAGAAACATGGTATCGAAGCACTGTTCAACAGTTCAGAAAACCGGTTAAAATAGCCACACCTATAGCATAAGAACTGGTGAAAGAGATGTCGAAGATTTGGTACACCCAACCACTCCACACAACAATAGTTGAATTTCTTCAAAAGAAACGAGGCGCTACAATAGATATAGATTTATACAATGCTTTAAAAAAGAAAAATAAAGACTTAAGTTTCAGATACTTCAACAAGACATTAATGAAATTAGAGATCGAGGGTATCATTCATGTCGCTAGTTTAACGAAGAATAAGAGACACGTAGAACTTATAAAAACTTGATATTCACCTCGAAATAAATCGTATATTCTTAAAAAAAAGATCGGTGAACGCGGGTGGGTGTTCAAATTGGCGATCTAATTCCAAAGAAAGAAATAAGTTTACCAGAACTATCCGGAAGAATCATAGGTATAGATGGTTACAATGTATCCTACCAATTTCTAGCTAGAATAAGGAAAAAGGGAACCGGAAAACTCCTCAGAGACAATAAGGGACGAATAACTTCCCATCTCACAGGAACCTTCTACCGTATAAGCAAATTTGTAGAGTTGGGGATAAAAACAGTATTTATTTGGGATGGAAAACCTCCGAAATTAAAAAGAAAGACTATCATGAAACGAAGAATTACTAGAGCGAAAGCTAAGAAAAGATGGATAAAAGCTTTAGAGAGAGGAGAAGACGCAATGATCCACGCTCAAACTTCATCAAAACTAACATTAAAAATGGTAGAGGAGTCTATTCAACTCTTAGATTATATGGGGATACCCTCTATTAAAGCTCCAAGTGAAGGAAAAGCACAATTAGCTAGGATGGTTATGGAAGGAGATATCTGGGCTAGTTCATCTCAAGATTGGGATAGCCTTTTATTTAATTCACCTCGATTAATAAGAAATTTATCCATTACTGGTCAAAGAAAACTCCCTAAAAAACAAGCTTATATTAATATCAAACCAGAGATCGTTGAACTAAAAAAAGTACTTCAAAATTTAGGAATAACAAGAGAACAACTAGTAACAATTGGAATTCTCATAGGTACAGATTATAATATTGGCGTAAAAGGTGTGGGACCGAAGACTGCGCTTCGATTGATAAAGAAATATAAAACTAATAAACGTATATTGGAAAATGTAAAATGGGAAGCAGATGTAGATTTTGAAGAAGTCTTTAATTTTTTTCTTAATCCTCCAGTTATAAGTAAATATGAAATAAAATGGAAAGAACCTAATTCTGAAAAGTTAATGGAGTTTATGGTAGAAGAGCATAGTTTTTCTGGAAAAA
>JAUWWH010000057.1 GCA_030617005.1 Candidatus Bathyarchaeota archaeon
ACTATGTTGAGAGAAGTTGGAAACGCAGTTAGGAAATTAAAGATTCTTAAAGATGATTCCCGACGCTTGGCCATAGATACCGTTACTGAGTTGGGAAAAAAAAGTGGGGATCCAAGCCCTAGAATCGATCATTTACTTGAATACTTCACCGTTATGCCAAAAAATCTTGACCCCTTGGGTTTTGTTCCTAAGCTTGAACATCTAATCGATGTTAGAGATCTTCGCTTTAAAAACGAGATTAAAGTAATTGCTCCTGAAGCAGATAAGGTTCAAAGTAGTAACATTGAAGGTGTCTTAGAAGTAGCTTTAGGTTTGAATAGTATATACAAGATTGTTAATCATTTCTACTTACTTGGCAAGAAGACTATGAATCTATATGTAATAATGCAGGTTCAGATGCAACTTTCTATGATTATTCGAACGGCTGAAGCTTATTCTCTTGCTGGAAAAGCCTTTGCTGAGGGTCAACCTATAGGCGATGGTGCTGGAGCATTAGTTGCAGCGCGGATGATGCATGGAAACGAGAATAAAGAAGTCGCAAAGAACATTCTTGCTTCACAGATAGAGATTGAGGGAAGAAAAGTCTTTGTGATAAAGGTTGAGGGTCCCGGTGCTAACATCGGCAAATACGGGGTGGCTATTAAACGGTTTATTGAGGAGAACGATGGTAGAATTGCGATGGTTATTATGGTAGATGCTGCTGGTAAATTGGAAGGGGAGATAAGCGGTTCAACAGCGGAGGGCACAGGTTCAGTTATCGGTGGACTCGGTGTTGACGCGTTTATTATTGAAGAAGCAGCATTAAAGTATAAAATTCCAGTGAATGGTGTGGCCATTAAACAATCCATGGAAGAGAGTGTAGCTCCCATGACTAAGGCAATCTCTGATGGAGTAAATGTGGCAATTGCGAGAGTGAAGCGAATTATTCACGAAGAAACAAAAGAAGGCGATGTTGTTATACTCGTTGGAGTTGGGAATACAGTTGGGATCGGGCAGTAATCAAAAAACAAAAACATCCAAGGACATTTTTTCTTCAACGTTAGTTTATTACATATTCCTTGCGGGAATGTTTATTATCGGCGTATATTTTCTTTATGATGCTCTTCAAGCATACACTGCAGGGGACATCGAAGGTGCAGGCTTATCTTCTATACTAGGAATAATTGGCATTGGCATGTCCATCTATATGTTAAATATGTTAAGAAAACGTATCTCAACTCAAAAGATCCCTAAGAAAGTCGTGACAACCATCGAATGTAAAAAATGTAGTTTAAAGAAGATTAGGACCTTTATGAAGGGGGATTACGTGCTAAAGGATGTTGAAAACTGTGGAAAATGTGATGAGCCTATGTTAATAACAGCCATATATACTGAAAAGACGGATAAATCATAAAGTAGTTACAAGGCATCCATTTTTCGTTACGATAACTGTATGTTCAGCTTGAGCGACAATGTTCCCGCTTATCTCTGCTAGTACAGGGTAACCAGTAAGGCTTTTTTTGGCTAATACTTCAGAGAAAGCTTTTTCCATCCTTTCATCAGGAAACGCAAAATGCGCATCTAATTCATTTAACCACCTTTTTGAGAATGGCAAAGAATTAAACCGTTTCTTTATTAATTCCTGGAGTTTATCTGCATCCTTATTCAAATTGCGGTGTGCTTTATGGAAGCGATATATATCGGTTCTCTTCAAACCTGTGACTTCTCCCACACCGGATCTTAACGTTAGGAAAGGTTCTATAGCGAAAACCTCCCCTTCTCTAATCTTTGAAAGACCCAATGTTGATACATTCGGAATAGATTTACCTGTGTGGAGAACATATCTAGTCATTTGATGACCGCTCAGATTCCAAATAGGTTTAAAGCCATACCGCTCTATTGTCTTTTGAATAATACTTCCTATCTGACTGTTTTTAACTCCAGGTTTAACTGCTTTAATTGCCTGTTTTAACGCCTCATTGATTGCATAGACCATTCCATCATACTGATGGTTTAAACAGACTGTTGTAGCAGTATCTGCTATATATCCATTCACATGAACCCCTAAATCAATCTTCACTACAGCATCCCACGGTACCACCGTCTCGTCGTTGATTGACGGAGAGTAGTGAGCTGCTACATCGTTTACACATATGTTACACGGAAAAGCAAGTTTTCCCCCTTTCTCCTTAATTTTATTCTCAACCCAGCTACATATTTCGAGTAGGGACACATCTTCCTTTACGAGAGGCCTCACCTTATCTCGTACTTCTGATGCTATCCGCCCTGCTTTTATGTAGCACTTTATAATATCTTTCGATAACAAAGCTCTTATCTCTCACATTTTATTTCCTATAACAGAGTTGTTACATATTTAATAAAAGGTTTGGATGTAAACTCTTTGCATCGAAAGAAATATAGAAAGGTAGCTGTTGGAGGTACCTTCGATAAATTCCATAAAGGTCATGAGAAACTAATTGACAAAGCTTTTGAGCTTGGTGAATTTGTTCTAATAGGTTTAACCACCGCTAAAATGCTCAAGAGTCACACTAAACTTTTTCCTATAGCTAGTTATAGCACTCGAAAAAAAGCATTAATAAACTACTTGAAAAATAAAGGCGTTAAGAGTGTCTATCAGATAATTCCTCTTGATAACCCCTTTGGGATTACTTTAAGTGATGAGAAAATAGAAGCCCTTGTGGTTAGCCATGAAACCAGTAGTAGAGTGAAAGAGATCAATACTCTTCGAGGAGAGCAAGGATTAAAACCTATAATACTAATCGTTATTGAGATGGTTCTCTCTGAGGATGACGTTCCCATCTCAACAACTAGAATTAAGCGAGGGGAGATAGATCGAGATGGGCAAGTACTTTTATCTACAAAACCCAAATGAGGGATATTTCTAGCTTAAAAATTCCATTTCTCACTTCATAAATTTATAGCTCTTATAGTTTATCTTACTCCGTAAAATAAGGTTAGGTTTGAAATAACTTTGTCAATATGTAGTCCTCTATTCTATCACAAGAAAAAAATTGTACGATAGTTGAGGAAATACCTGTTTATCACTTCTAAATTAATATTAAATTCAAAACATTTTTCGGGGGAAAACCTATATTAGAAATATGTTTGATGATAAAAGAAGTAAAATGAAGGAAGAAGTACTTTGTCTGAATTACATCAATTGGAGAAAAGTTTGCTCCTTGCTCTTAAGGATGGAAAAAAAACTAGACTAAGTAAGCTTTTAAAGAAGACTAAGTTACCTTACGCATCTATAGCTAGAGCATCAGTATGGCTCTCCTCTAAGGGCTACGTCAAACTTGAGGATGTTAAAAGATCATTTATCCAGCTTGATTCTGATGGAAAAAAAATCCTTAAAAAGGGACTGCCTGAAAGAATTTTAGTTGAAGCTGTCCTTAAACATGGAGGCCGTACTCTCCTTGATATTGTTCCAACCCTGACGGAGATGCGTAAGGATGAGATAAACATCGCGTTAGGTTGGGGGCGGAGGAAGGGATGGCTAATTTTCTCTCGTGAAAATGGCAAGATGTTTATCATCATTAAAGAAAAACCAAAGAAAGGAATAGATGAACAACTAATTGAGCAGCTCTCCAAAGGATCAATGACTCTTGACAGTTTAACCTCTCAACAGCTTTTGGGTTTAAACGTTTTGATGAAACGACCCAAAATTATTTGTCAGACTGAAGACGTTGATCGCTTTATAACTTTGACTAAAGTTGGGCGCACAATCGCGAAACAAGTTAAGGAAGTTGGTGAGGAGATAAGTCAACTTACTCCAGAATTGATTAAATCAGGTAAATGGCGTGAGATAAGGTTTAGAAAATATGATATCAAAGCGCCTGTTGCAAAGATCTGGGCAGGAAAGAAGCAGCCATATCTTCGGTTTTTAGATGATATGAAGCAGAAACTGGTTTCACTCGGTTTCATAGAGATGGTGGGATCTACCGTTGAGTTCATGTTCTTCAATTGTGACGCACTCTACATGCCCCAAGATCATCCGGCTAGAGAGATTCATGATATCTACTATCTCAAATCACCATCTTATGGGAATCTCTCCTCCTATACCACCCTAATTAATAATGTTAAAGCAACTCATGAAAATGGTTGGAAGACGAATTCTAAGGGATGGGGGTATCCCTTTTCTTTAGAAGCAACTAGACGCCTTATTCTCAGAAGTCAGGGAACAGCTCTAAGTGCAAGGATGCTCGTTGATGAGAGATTAGAGATTCCTGGGAAGTATTTTTCTATAGCGCGATGTTATCGCCCAGACGTTATTGATAGAACGCATCTTACAGAGTTTAATCACGTTGAAGGAATTGTATTGGGGGCTGATTTAACTTTTAAAGATTTACTGGGTATCCTAAAGATGTTTGCTCTCGAAACAGCAGGTGCCGATAAGGTTAGATTTAAACCAGATTACTTCCCCTTTACTGAACCCAGTGTTGAACTTTCAGCATATAAGGCCGATTCTGGATGGCTTGAGTTCGGTGGAGCGGGGATGTTCAGACCAGAGGTGACCCTACCTTTAGGAATAAATGTTCCTGTAATAGCATGGGGATTAGGGATTGACAGAATCTTTATGATGAAGGCTGGAATACGCGATATACGAGACATATTTTCCCGTGATCTTAATTGGCTTAGGCGTCAAAGGGTGATTTAAATTGCCAACTATAGTTGTTCTCTTCAATGATATGCAACGCTTAGTAGGTGCTCAACTTCCTCAAGACATCGATGATCTAAATGAACTCCTTTCCTTCGTTAAAGGTGAAGTTGAATCTATTGAAGGTGATGAGCTCTCCATAGAAATTAAAGATGGGAATCGACCAGATTTATGGACTGTTGAAGGCTTAGCTCGAGAGTTAAGGGGAGCTTTAGGGATTGAAGATGGTTTAAAAGAATATGCTATCGAGACCTATTCCGGAGTGGAGATTCTAGTTGATTCTAGATTAAAGGATATCCGACCATACATTGCGTGTTCTGTTATTACGAATGTTCAACTTACTTCTGAAGCCGTACGAGAACTTATGCGCCTCCAAGATAAACTCGATTTAACATACGGAAGGAAGAGAACTCGTACTTCTATAGGGCTTTATAATTACGATTTGATTACACCCCCTGTTCATTACAGTGTTGCAAAACCTCATGAGATTAGCTTTGTACCTTTAGGGGCTGTTAAAGAGTCAAGCTTACAGGAGATTATCGATACACACCCCAAGGGTTTAGAATATGGCTACATTTTGAGAGAAAAAAAACATTGGCCTATTTTACTCGATGCCAAGAATAAAATTCTCTCTTTCCCCCCTATAATCAACTCTAACGATTTGGGAAGAATCACTGAAGGAGTAAGAGACATCTTTGTTGAGGTAACAGGGACAGGGTATCAGACAGTTCTGAACACGCTGATGATCGTTACGTTGTCTCTTGCTGACAGAGGAGAAAAAATCCTCTCAACAAGAATTCACTATCCATATGATGAGATAACACTGGATGAAACACCGAAACTTAAAACCACTAATATGATGTTGAATGTCAGCTACGTTAATCAAATCCTTGGTTTAAATCTTAATGTACAAAGCATTATTAACCTCTTAAAGAAATCCCGGTTTGACGCTTATCAAACTGATCGATATACCATAACTTTGACGATTCCCTGTTACCGTCTTGATGTTATGCATCCCATCGACATTGTTGAAGATATCGCAATCAAATATGGGTACAATAACATTGAACCACAATGGCCTAAGTTGAACACCTTTGGTAGATTGAGTAACCTTAACGTTGAGTCTAATCTTGCAAGGGACATCATGGTTGGTCTCGGCTTTCAAGAAGTGCTAAGCTTTTCCATGAGTAATAAATCTAAACTCTACAAAAAGATGAATCTTAAAGATAGAAGGGTTGTTGAGATCGCCAATCCGATGACTTTAAATTATAACTGTCTACGGGATTGGCTTATCCCAAGCTTGATGGAGTTTTTAAGTAAAAACTCTTCTGTTGAATATCCACAGAGAATATTTGAAATTGGTAAATGTTATTTCCTTGATAAAAACAAACCAACGGGTGTGAGAGAGGGAACTAATCTTGCCTGTTTATGTATTCACTCAAAAGCGAATTTTAGTGAGATGAAGACTGTTTTAGATGCCTTCTTTTTGAATATGGGGAATATGTATAAACTCAGGGAAGACGTCTTTAACTGCTTCATAGACGGTCGAGCTGGAGCAATTCTTGTAGATAAAGTAAATGTTGGATTTATCGGTGAATTAAATCCAGAGGTTCTTGAGGCGTGGAAGCTGGAAAATCCCG
>JAUWWH010000258.1 GCA_030617005.1 Candidatus Bathyarchaeota archaeon
ATTTATATGTGAATCGATAATGATAAAGATGATTCAACCTATTTATCGAAGAAGAAAAGGGTTAGTGTTGTTCCTTTTTCTATTTCTAATTCTTTTTCTTCAAACATCATCCATTTTCTATGCAGATGCTGATTCTAATTATGCTAGTCTGCGTGCTAATTCTATAAATCAAGACCTAGTGATAGATCCTTGGGGTAATCTATTTTACTATCTTACTTATGACCTCTCCAATATTGAGGGGTCAATCATATATGAATTCGATCTTCAAGTACCACTGGAAGCTGAGGATGTGACAGTTTACGATCATATTGGGACCTTGTATTATGATTTATCTGAGGGAGAAAGTGTTAAAAATTTAACGGTCACCCTTCGATATCCCCTAAGAGGGATAATTAATAATATCGTATTCAATGACTCATGTTCTTTTACTGTTAAATATAGGGTAAATGTCCAAAATGTTGTAACACAAAAGGACTCTTGGAACCATTTTATATTAAAGACAAATGTATCAACCAGTCTAAATTGGACAATAGAGACTTATATAGTCACAATTACCCTACCAGAAGGAGCAAAGATTCTTCAAACAACACCCCCTAATGCAGATATATCTCAAAATCTATTCACTCAATCACTCTCTTTTTCTTTTCAGAATGTGACATCGATTGTTGATCTCGATTTAGTTGTTGAGTATGAATACATATTTTTTTGGTCAGCTTTTCGTCCGGCTCTCTGGATAGGAATAATCGTCATGATAATCGGTGGAATCATAATTATTAGAAAACAGAGAATACTATATTCACCCGTTGTTATTACTAAAAATGTTGAGATACTTCAATCTTTTGTCGAAACATGTGATAGAAAGTTAATGTTAAGATCAACAATAGACTCTCTAGAGGAGTTATTCGATGAGAAAAGAATTGGTAAGAAGGATTATAATTGGAGAAAGCGAATTCTTGAACAGCGAGTTCGAATGTTAAAAAAAGCATTTACGAAACTAGCAAATGGAGTAAAGCAGGAAGGACCTCATTATAAGAATTTCGTCGAAAGGATAGAGAAAAGTGAAAAAGAGATAACGATTGTAACTAGAGAAATAAAGCGACTGAGAAAACAATTTCGTTCTAAACAAATTTCAAAGAATAACTATAGGAAATCAAGGAGTGAATATAATCAGAAGTTACAAAGAGTTACAGCAGCTATTGAGGGAATCATAATTGAACTCAAGGAGGAAGCAAGGTAAAATCTCTACTTTATAGATGAGTTTACAGCAAAGGTATTTTCCACTAACTAATTCTAAATTGATCGTGTAAAATGTTGATCTACGGCTAGTGCTCATCGCGAATATTCGAAATGAAATGCTTTATTATAAGAATATGTAAAAAAATTACATTATTTCAATATTCTCACTTGGAAATCCAAATTGAACCAAGAATTCCCTTGTTTTAGCTCTATGGTCACCTTGCAAAATTATTTGATCACCTTTTACCGCGCCTCCACAGGCACAGATAGCTTTCAATTTTTTAGTTAAATCTTTGACATTCAAATCTTTATCATTGATACCTTCAATGATAGTTGCACTTCGTCTCCATTTCCTTTTCTCAATGTAAACTCTTATTCGTTGTTGCTCCTTACTGATTGCAACACATACACAAAGATCTTTAGGAAGCCCACATTTCGAGCACATTTCAGCCATTGATAGTTTCTTAAACTCCTAGCTCCTTTTAGTAAGACAATAATCTATATTACCGAGTATATTAAACTTATTATTTTTCTCCATTATGTTATTTTAAATAGGTAAAATACTAATATTGAGTAAGAATAATGAAAATGTGAGGAGAGAAGGTTGAAGACGAAACTTATGGATATCCTGGCTTGTCCAATCTGTAAATATTACCCTCTAGATCTCCATATATTTGATGAGACTGAGGAGATCGTTGAAGGACTTATTACATGTAGTAAGTGTAAAAGATGGTATCCGATAATTGATGAGATTCCTTTCATGCTTCCTGATGAGCTCCGTGATGGAAAAGATGATTTACCCTTTCTTAAAAAGTGGAAGAAAAAATATCCAAAAGAATTCTTAAAAGAGGGGAAACCATATAATGAAAAATCCTTTTGATCTGACGGATTATTCTGTATAATACAAAAAAATTGTTTTTACTTAACTTACTTAGATATACATATGCCCGACTTGAATAGTATACCTTCTCAAATGCGTCTTGTTTCCTAGAAGTTCTGTTGACTAGGTTTAATTAAAAAAGTAATCTCTTCTTTTTTTATTTTAGCTCATTCAAGTCAAGATATAATAGATAATAGGTAGGGAAGAGTTAAAAAAGAGAGAACCTGTACAAGTTAACGTTAAACGAGGAAGCCCGGTGGTGTAGAGGTCAAGGAAGATCATCTTCGGCTATGCATATGGGGCTTTGGTCCCCACGACAGGAGTTCGAATCTCCTCCGGGCTACCAATGCATATGCTATCATATACCGCTTTGATTGTGTTGGAGCTCTTTGATTATCGCTTTTTTTCAAGGCTTGATGAAGTGGAAG
>JAUWWH010000037.1 GCA_030617005.1 Candidatus Bathyarchaeota archaeon
GCTATATATGAATGTGGATAATATTGTCTTACTTTTCAGAGATTAGCATCACTTGGAATATTGCGATTGGCTTATTAAAGTGGAGTTCATTCTTATTTTAAGTGTTCCATAAAAGAACATTTGAGATTGGGTTGGTAGTCTAGATTGGTCTATGATTCCTGGCTTGGGCCCAGGAGGTCGTGGGTTCAAATCCCACCCGACCCACTATATCCTTTTTAAAGCGATTTCTGAAAAACAAATTATTTTGAACAAAGGAATAGTTTAAGTCTGTTAAATACTCTATTTTTATAACTTTTATATCATGTAGCTTTGGGATCCTTAATATGCGATGAGTTGAGGGAGTTTTATTGAAATTCCTTTATATTTTGTTTAGAATGGTCAAAATAGGCTCTATTTACTTCTCAAGTCTGTAGTTGATGTATCTAAATTTCCCTGCGATTTCCCTTTTTTAGGAAAAACTATATTCTTTCATACGTATGTTAGCATTTAATTGATGGTTGGTTTATCTAGAAAAGTTTGCATGAATTGTGGGAGAATGATTTCATTCAACACGGAATTCTGTCCTTAATATGGAGCAAAGTAATATTAGATTCAAGAAGGCTGTGTTACAGTCAATCATATAATTATGGGGTTCATCTTGAATATTTGTTCGTTCCCTTCGTGAAAGAATCGAAGTTGAGGGTACTCCCCTCTTTTTTTTATCTACGAGATACAGAAAACCCTTTTTTTTAAAAAAAATTACGTTTGGAACCATTCAAAAATTTTTTGAAGATAGAGAGAATTGTAAAGTATTTCTTCTAAAAGCCTTCAGTAAGTTATAAACATCCATCTTTCTGGATACAAAATGTTAAATGGCAAGTAGTTTTACATTACTGTTTAGTATTCATATATAGGAAGGGAGTCATTTTTTGACAAGAGAAAAAATCATGGCATGTATTAACCTTTCTAAAAAAGGAGAGGGGAGAAAACGCGTCTTAGCTTTCTGTAAAGAGCCAAGATCATGGAATGATATAAAGAACTCTGGTATCAAGGGAGACATGTTCTCGATCCTTCGAGAATTAACAATATGTGGTGCCCTTACTTCTGAAAATGGAAAATACTTTGCTACAGAACTAGCACTTGGTATCCTCTAATCCTTTTTTATTGAGTGATAACCTAGGTAAATTTTACACGATTTTTTTTTATTTATCTCAAGGAGTTTCGAATTGGAAACATTAGATTTTACGACATAGAACACAAGTTTCCTTTCTACAGATAAATATGATAAATACACTCCTTAATGAGACAGATTCGGTGATAGTCTTACCACCACATTTATCATTTGCGTCTATACTACTTTTTCAAAGTCAACATTTACATAGATCCTATCGTCATCTCCTTAGTCATATTACTCAACAGCATCCTAATCTATGAATATACTAATGAAATCAATTTCTAAAATACTCTACTTCTTATCCAATGAATAATTTTAAATCTCATACCATTGACCAACAGTTCATTTAAATTCTATAAAAGAGTAACCTTAAGTTTCAATCAAATAGATCACTGATAGTAGTATCTCTGAGTAAAAGTGTATGAAAATTGGAGCTCTCAAACAGATATAGACCCTATATTTGGTTTATTTCCCTCACAATCATTATTCTACTCACCTTGGCAACCTCTGAAATTCAAAAAGCATATGCAATACAAGTCAAGGATGTAGACACTTCCATAATCTCTGGAAAAGTATTGGATACAGTAACTGGTCAACCAGTCGTAGATACAACTATAGCAATTTGGGAAACGAAGGTATCTGGGAGAGAGACATCCATAACCTTACAAGGGATTACACATACAGAGGTTAATGGTAGCTATAAAATTGTTGTACCTGGTGGTACGTCTTACCGCATATACGCTTACTATGATGATCCAAACTCACCAGGTTATGATTATTTACCTAAATATTCAACCTTCGCTTTAGATAAAAGAGAAAAAACGAACATAGACTTCGAAATGATCCCTGCAGCGTCCATCATTTTTCAGGGAGATATACTTCTAGTTGATTCCTCAAGATCTCCAGAACAATGGGGATTCACAATTGTTCCCAAAGAAGAATTACTTGAGATTAGAGGACTCGTCTTAACATATGGCATGGTCCCTGAATCTCATAATTATTTCTTAAATATTACATCCAACCATGTGATCGTTCCTGCAAATACAACCTTTCAAATCCAAATCAAAGCTGCATCACGAAAATATCACTCCTTTTACGTGGACGATTCTCAATTCTTTTACTTAGATAAGGGTGAAGAGATCCAAGTTAACGTAGAAGACTATGTGCTTTTGTATAATCTCAACTTGACTAAAGATTTTTTGCAACTTGCAGAGATTCATGTCAATGAGACAGAACAAATGGGCTTTTATGTCTTGAGTGAAAAACGAGATCTAATAAAAGCCCACAGCCTCATTGAAAATGCAGAACAACAATTAATCGGAGGATTTTATGCCGAATGTTATGCTGATCTACGCGAAGCATATACTAATATCGCGTTCATTAATGAACAAACAGAATCAATGTATGTTGACGCCTCCGCATCCGTTAACATTATCATCATTTTTCTTGCTTTAACTTCGACAACTCTATCATACATGCTTTTTGAACACTGGGCTATGAAAATAATAGTGACAGGCTTATCATACAGCCTATTCATTACAATATTCTATTTCGTCTACGCTGGTTGCCAAATCGTAGGGACCTCATCTATCCTTATAACATCTGGTCTGTCTATCAGTTTTTTCCTTATTACTATTTCCATTCTTCCCCGTTACCTTCCTATGACCATTATCTTTTCCATAGCCAAACGCACCATCAGAAGACGTACCTTACGCTTCACCCTGACAATAATCCCAGTAATAGTCATGATCATGGGGTTTGTTGCCCTAACATCATTCTCTACAGAATACGGCCTTATCTCATCAACGATAGGTACGATAAATACAGAGACTGAAGGGCTCCTCATCAGACAACCTCTTCCTAAAATTCCACCCATAACACTCGATACACAAACACTTACCACCTTCTCCCTCCTTGATGTTTCAATTATCGACTGGCTACAAACTAAACCTGAGGTTACATTAGTGGCCCCGAAAGTTGAAAATTGGCCAAGTACAAGTCCCTTGGGATCCCTATCATCATCAAATGAGAGCTTATCCATCTTTGGAGTACTCGGTATCTCTCCAAGTGCTGAGGCTAAGATAAACACCTTTGATAAACTCCTGGTTGAAGGACAAGGTCGATATCTACAAGATGAAGACGAGGATTCAATAATGATTAGTACTCAGGCAGCTAAAACCTTAAATGTGAACGTTGGAGATCGTCTAATTTTTCAAATGGGTCCTTCATCAATTGAAGTAACATTGGTTGGAATCTTAAATGATCAAAGTTCAAGTCAAAAAAAAGACTTAGATGGAACCTCAATATTGCCGGAAAAGATTTCTATTTCATTAGTAGTACAAGGTGTTGTTATGGATGCACAGGTAGAGCCTTGTGACCCATCTGAAGTAGTTGTGACTAATTGGCAGACTGCGCTGAAACTGTTCTCTGTGAATTCACCAATATTTCTTTCAAGGATTAATGTTATTGTAGATGACTCCATAGATCTCCTTCCTTTTTCTTCTCAAATAGCCTTAGAAAGAGATTACTGGGTTTGGACAACCTTGAAAGGGCAAATTTATCTTGTTGGTCTCATCCCTCACCTCGAAGCAAAGGGATTATCAATCTTTATTCCATGGTTGATTGTAATCCTGAATGTAACAATTGTGATGATAAATACTATCTACGAACGTAGAAGAGAAATCATCATCCTCTCATCAGTAGGCTTTAACCCTACACACATCACTTCCATTTTCGGAGCTGAGGCATTAATAATAGGCGTACTTGCCGGGGGGATAGGCTACTTACTCGGATTGAGTTTATACAGAATCATGATATTTCTATCAATTAATATAGATGTGATACAGAAAACCTCCGCTCTGTGGACCATCGCATCTTTAGGTATTTCAGTAACAGCAGTGCTCATTGGGACTCTCATAGCATTACGATTTTCAGTCGCCATTACCCCTTCACTCCTTAGAAAGTGGAAAGCTGAAGAGAAACCCCGTGGAATGGACTCATGGATTTTCTATATCCCAATCAAGGTTCCTCCAAAAGAGGTACACTCAGTACTTGATTACTTTAAAAAACGTCTACAAAATTGGAAAGGTGAAAACAATATTCAGATCGATCGGATGAAAAACATAAGAGAAGAAACGTCTGAAGGGATTCAAAATGGTATAAGCTTCACATATCGTTTAGGTCGTGGTCAAGGAACATTCCTTAGTAGTAATAAACTATTGTTATCAAAGCGAAAAGATGAAAATAATTATACTTTAAAGCTAATTTCCAAAGCTGGTGAAGGTCAAGCCAAGGAAACAGCCAATTTTGTGCGTAAACTTTTTCTCGAGTGGAGTGCAAAATAATAAAATAGCGCGTAGCTTCAAATTTCTTATTCCTGATATTGACACATTGTTTTTTTTTAAGGAAATAAAATATCCCCTTATCTGTTGAGGCTCCAATTGTAGTTTGAGATCTTTATAGTTAAGGAGATAAAAAGAACAGAGAAGAGGATCGTGTACGATCCTCGGCGGACAGTTGGAATTTTAAGAGATCCCTCGTTAAAACACATTTAAATGAAAAAACGATCTTTTTCAATCTTCACTTTTCATTAATTTTTAGAAATATTACATGTTTATCTTATAAAATCGTTGACTCTTCAAGCAATGTAATTTATACAAAGGGTTACTCAATAAAAAAAGGATTGGTAATAAGTTGGTAAAGTTACCTTCTCTTTACAGCTTTCTTAGCAGCTAATATAATTTCCTTCGATGTCAAACCAAAGATTTTCTGTAACTCTACATCTTTACCAGATTCTGTGAAGATATCTTTGACACCTACCATCTCAAGTGGTACAGGGTTTTTTCTTACTAAAATCTCGGCCACAGCTCCTCCTAATCCGCCTATAATAGAATGCTCCTCAGCTGTAACGATAGCTCCTGTCTCTTTAGATGCCTTCAAGATCGCTTCTTCATCTATTGGTTTAACCGTGTGCATGTTGATAACTCTGCTGTCTATTCCTTCTGAACTCAGTTTTTCAGAAGCGTCTACAGCTTCAGCGACCATTATTCCATTACAAATGATTGTAACATCATTTCCTGGTTTGAGTTCTATTGATTTTCCTATCTCAAATTTCAGTTTCTTTCCTTCGTAAGCATATTCTTGTTCATAAAAGGTTCGAACCGGGGTTCTTCCAAGCCTCATGTAAATGGGACCATTATATTCAACAATTGTTTTTAGGGCAGCAACTGTTTCAGGTGCATCTGCAGGGACTAACACTGTCATATTTGGAAGGACTCGCATTATTGCTATGTCTAAAATTGTTTGGTGGGATGTTCCATCTGGCCCAACAGTAATTCCACTGTGTGTACAGACGATCTTAACATTCAATTTTGGATAAGCAATGCTTTGTCTAATCTGGTTATACGCTCGTTCTGTTCCGAACACCGCAAACGTGCTAACGAAAGGTATCTTTCCACAAGTGGCTAATCCTGCAGCGATCGTTATCAAGTTTTCTTCGGCTATTCCGCAATTAAAGAATCTGCTTGGAAACTCCTCCGCAAACCATTTTGTTCGGGTTGACCCGGATAGGTCTGCATCTAAAACAACGATGTTTTTATTGATTTTCCCCAGTTCCACTAATGTTCTACCATACGCATCTCTTGTCGCAGCTTTCTCAATTTTTTCATTCATATTAATCCACCTTAAACCCTGGAATTTCTAGTTCCCTTCTTGCACGCTCCATCTCATCAAGTTTTAATACACTTCCATGGTACCCAACTTTATTCTCCATGAATGTTACTCCTTTCCCTTTGATAGTATTTGCGATGATTACTGTTGGTTTACCTTTAGTATTCGTTGCCTTGTCAAGTATAATTAAGATCTGTTTCATGTCATTTCCATCTTCCAATTCCAGTACTTCCCAGCCAAATGCTTTCCATTTATCTGCTAAAGGTTCTAAAGATATGACATCTTCTGTATTTCCATCTATCTGTAACCTATTCCGGTCAACGATCGCTATTAGCTTTTCTAGCTTTTCGTGGGCTGCAAACATTGCCCCTTCCCATATGTTTCCTTCCTGAAGTTCTCCATCTCCGAGCATACAGTAAACGTTGTAATCTCTCTTATCAAGCCTTGCAGCTAATGCCATACCACATGCCACGGATAATCCCTGACCAAGGGAACCTGTAGACATCTCAATACCGGGGGTCTTCTTCATGTCTGGATGTCCTTGCAGAATACTTCCTGGTTGCCTCAGTGTCCATAGAGCTTCTTTAGAAAAAAAACCTAGTTCAGCTAAAACAGCGTATAATGCTGGACATACATGTCCCTTAGATAGGATGAATCTGTCTCTGTTCTCCCATTTAGGTCTCTTTGGATCTATATTCATCTTATAGTAGTACAGCACTGTTATGATATCAATAGTTGACATGGATCCTCCGGGATGTCCAGAACCTGCCTTAAAGGTCATTTCTAGGATCTCCCTTCTGAATAATTTGGCTTTATCCTCCAGATTTTTTATCAACTGACTAGTATAGATACTCATCGTTTTCTTCCTCAAAAGTATATTTTCTTTTTATCATATATTTCTTAATAAAATAATATATATTCTCCGTAATCAAGACATTCTAATTCTACTTAATAATCTTCTGAAAAAAACTATGTTACAAATATATCTCTCTTCTTTCAGATACTTTTTAAAATTTTAGTTCAACTATTTCACTTTTGTATTATGTACTACCTTTATCAATCTCTTTTAAATGGATTGCCATAAGATTTATAATAAATGTGCATTCTAGTAAGTGTGAGGTATCTACTTATGAAAATATTTATCGATACAGCTGACCTTGATGAAATCAAGATGGCCTGTTCTTGGGGGATCGTTGATGGCGCTACAACTAACCCCTCTTTAATCAAGAAAGCTGTGGATAAACGGGGAAAAGTTACTATGGATGATTACATTCGGGAGATTGTCAAGATTGTACCAGGTCCAGTAAGCCTTGAAGTTATCGCCTTAAAAGAAAAGGAAATGATCCAGCAGGCGAGACTATTATATAAAAAGTTTAGTCCATATGGTGATATTGCCATCAAGATACCTATTAACACATACATGGATGATGGAATGGATGAATTTGAAGGTTTAAGAACAATTAAGACATTGAGTGGGGTTGGGATACCGACGAATGTTACCTTAATCATGAACGCAGA
>JAUWWH010000238.1 GCA_030617005.1 Candidatus Bathyarchaeota archaeon
GGTGGGGGTATCGTCTTTGAACCTTGGACTCTGCTCTCTGCACTAGCAACAGAAACGGAGAAGATGAAACTGGGTGTTATGGTTTCATGTAACTCTTTCCGCCATCCCTCTATAATTGCTAAAGTAGCTGCAACAATAGACGTAATCTCAAATGGAAGAGTAATCTTTGGGTACGGTGCTGGTTGGTTTCAGGAGGAGTACGAGGCTTTTGGGTTTCCATTTCTCTCCCCCTCTGTTAGATTAAATCAGATGAGAGAAGCTATCATTATAATCAAGAAGCTCTGGACCAAAAAGAGAACCACCTTCCAAGGAAAATACTACCACCTTCGAAACGCTCCGGGTAATCCTAAGCCCATTCAGAAGCCCTATCCTCCAATTATGATCGGTGGAGGTGGGGAGAAGCTAACGCTAAGAATAGTTGCTGAACTAGCCGATATGTGGAACCTCTATGGAGTTCCTATAGAGATCTACGAGCGGAAGGTGGATATTTTAACGAAGTATTATGATGAACTTGGAAAAAAGATAAAGGATATCGAGCTATCTTGGACAGGAAATTTAACTTTAGCGAAAGATGAGAAACAACTACAGAAAAAGATTGAGCGATACATAAAGGAAAACCGCATCTATTCTATGCAAAACATTATGGCTTCTACCTACAATGATTGTATAGAGAAGTTACAGAAATTCGTTGATCTTGGTTGTACACACTTTATCTTTAATCTACAAACTTTCAACGAGGACAAGGAAGCTTTTATGGAAAAAATTGCCCCATCTTTCTAAAGTTTTAATTTTTATTTCTATTTTTCATCCATACTCAACGGAATAATATTTTACTCGAAGCGAAGATTATAACCATTAAATCATAAAAAAGGGGAGAAATAGGGGAAGATTCACTAAATGGACACCGGTTCACAGAGATTTTCTTCTGCTACAGCTGCTCGACAATAGACCTTACAGATGAATTTTGCATCTTTCACTAAATTCTTAATCTCTTCTAAGGTACAATCTCCACTTATTGCTAAAATACTAGATGTGTCTCTAATGGCTAATATATGGTATTTTTTCAGAGAGTAGGTAACCAAAAGCGGGGTCTCTTGGGGTTACACTGTATGAACGTGCACTATATTCAGATATTTTATATCATCTTACGTTTTATTTTTTTGTTTGCATATTCTTTCTTTAATTAAACAATAAATGTAAGCGGTAACTCCGCGCTCAGTTAGGTATAATAGTATGGAAATGTAGGTATTATTATGTATCTAGGGTTTTGAGATTCTTTTATTCTACCTTATTGAAAAGAAAAGATTATGTATAAAAGTGATTGTCACTCATGTATTGAATATATAATTATTAAGAACATAAAAATAAAAAGGGATTAATAGAAGCTAAACTACTTAATGAAATGTGATTGATTTGGCTAAAAACGATTTACGGTTAGCTGCGATGCATAGGATAATTAAAAAGGCTGGCGCTGAAAGGGTAAGTGATAGTGCTATCAAGGAACTTAGAATTGCCTTAGAGGATGTTGGATTAAAAATCGCCATGGAAGCTTTAGATTTCACTAAACATGCTCGCCGGAAAACTGTTAGGGTAGAGGATATTCAGATCGCTGTAAGAAAAGTACTAAAACAATAAAAAATAAGTCACTTTTTAGGCGACACAGCTTACACCCCATTCGTTCACAGGGGTACATATTTTAGTAATGACTAATGGTAACATTCCATCAATTATAAAGAGGGTAATATTAATTTACTCTCATTTTTTTCAATATTAAATAGTTCACTAACTCTTATCAGTCCATAAAGAGATCGCCCTTCATCAACATAAGAATTTCATATATGTAGTTTCTGTTAGAAATGTAGGATGATGAAATCAAAGTCTTACCTTGAAGAATCCTAATAATAATTCAATTGGAAATAAAATCGTACAAAAGTATATCCAATAACGACTATTCGCTGAAAGAAATTATTTTAATCTACGTTGTATTAATGTTTGCGTTGTTTAAGTTAATATTGTAAACTGTAGGTTGTGGAATACCCTAAGCATTATCTCGATATATCCTCTACACTTTTTTTATGTGTTCTTTATACATTTTTAATGCTATTTTCACTTTTTATCATCAGTCATATTTCACAAAAAAGCAGATAAGATCTATTGAATCCCTCCTTCGATTACTTATGTGGATGGTTAACAAATGCTCGGTAAATTTACGAATGCTATTCAATCTAAACCAGTAGAGGACGTAATTCCTTTAGTTTTAATTAAACTCGAATACGCCCTAGTCAACTTAAAAGATATTGGTGAGGGGCTTAGGCGGGAGGATAATGCACTATTCGAGAAATGTATCGAGGCTCGGATAGGGAGAGATTATGTTCATGCGATGATGTACGCAAATGAATGTGTCGAGATTAGAAAGTTAGCTCAACTCATAGTCAGTAGTCAATACGCTTTGGAACAGATGATGCTGAGACTTCAGACAGTTAAAAAGCTCAGTAAAATACTCGTAACTATGTCACCAGTCGTAGGAGTTTTGAAGGAGACAAGAAGTAGGCTTGTAGGTATTGTCCCCTCCGTTGCTAATAGTCTAACTGAGGTTAACCAAATTCTAGATCAGAATCTTAAGGAGATGGGTACGACCACAGTACAACACACTCGTGGAGTAACTTGTAGCGAAGAGGCTATGAAGATTTTGGAGGAAGCAAATATTGCAGCTGAACAGAGCATTCGTGAGAAATTCCCAAATATACCTGAAGATGTTTCCGGTAGTCTGATGGGGCGAAATTCTATGCCTCTAAAAGAGACCATATGATCCTCATATTTCGCCATTGTTACGAATTTTTTCTCAAGATCGTACTTTTATAA
>JAUWWH010000008.1 GCA_030617005.1 Candidatus Bathyarchaeota archaeon
AGCTTTACGAATTTTAATTTTTTTTTCAATACATACACTCCATAGAGATTGATTACCGTGAACTCAGTGTTAAATGTCAAGATAATACGCGTTGTAGAGGTATCTATATACTCATTCACTGATTACTTCAATGGATTCGAGAAAGTTAAAGCTGTCCAACAACTATTTGGAAAAAGACAGACGAAGTACTTAATAATCTTAAAATTGAGTTCAGTGGAAGGCGTGGTTATATGGGCGTCAGTAATATTGATGGCCACATAATCATAAGCGCATTTTACTTGAATAATGGTGATCTTATCGATATATACCTCGACATCATTCATGAACTAGTCCACGTGAAGCAATTTATGGATGGAAAAGAATTATTTGATAGACATTACAACTACGTCGATAGGCCCACGGAAATTGAGGCTTTTTCCCATGCCGTTAAGGAAGCGAGGAATCTAGGATTGACCGACGAGAGAATCCTAGACTATCTCAGAACAGAATGGATGACTGATGAAGATTTAAAAAGACTAGCCAAGTCACTCAATGTGAATAGTGAAACACTTTCCAGTTAAGGTATTATATATTTAGCTTACGTCTTTTAGAAATGAGTTTTAGCGAATCTCAATGTAGTTTCTAGTAAACCTCTATATGGTTTGGAATCTACTATTCGGTTATATAGTGTGGAACTGAATTTCAAAAATAAAAAAAATTATTTGGGGATCTCAGCTTAAGTGGATTATAGATCTTATCGTTCAAAGAAGTATAAGACCTTAGAGATGCTTGGGCCTGAACACGAATTCTCAATTGTAGATGATGATCTTAAACCATTACCAATTGTAGACTTAATTATTAAAAAATTATGTGGACGGATAAAGAACAGCATCAATTTTTCTGGTTTCGTCTTTGGAAAGGAGCTTCAAAAACACGTAGTCGAGTTCAAAGGAACTACTCCCTTTCAATCCCCGTTATGCTTTGAGGAGACACTGTATACAGCAATACTTCAAATTTCGGACATATTGGATCGTTTTGGGGCGTATTTACTCGGCACTGGAATGCATCCTACTCTGAGTTTAGCTGAAGCTAAGGTTTGGGATCATCAAGGTAGGCACATCTATAACGCGTTGAATCAAATTTTTAATCTAAGGCAACATGGGTGGTTGAACATTCAAAGTTTTCAACTCAACATCTCCTACTTCAATGAAAAGGAAGCTGTCAAACTGTATAACCATTTGATAAACGTTTTGCCGTATCTACCTGCTATATCAGCAGCGTCTCCCATTTATGACTCTGTATTTGGTAAGTTTGTAGATAATCGTCTACACTTCTATGGGATAAACCAAGCTAAGATCCCTTCAATTGCTGGGGATATAATTCCGCAACCTATAGACTCCTTCACAATGTATAAGCAGAAGACAATCTTGAAGTATTCTCTTGATCTCGTAAAGGTCAATGCACCAGCCTGTATCGTTAATAAGGAGTGGATCAATTCCAGAGGTGTAATATTCCGCTTTGATCGAAGGGCGATCGAGATTAGAATAATGGATGAGCAGGAATGTATAAAGGCAGATGTAGCCCTCAGCTGCTTCATTAGAGCACTACTTAGGGGACTATTTCAAAGCGAAGAAATTAATTTACCGCATGATCTTCTTGTGAAAGATTTTTATGCAATTAAAAAGAATGGTTTAAATGCTAAAGTTAACCATCCTCAATCCTCAACCGCTCGAGGTGTATGTCGTTATCTTTTAAAAATTGCCTATGAACATGCTTCTCCGGAAGAGCGAAGTTATCTCTGGGTCATTAAGAAAAGAATTGATTATGGTAACCTTTCTGAGATCATAACCAAACACGTGAGAAAAAGATTGCAGAAGACAAACCTTACAGAAGCGATTCTCAGTGTTTATTTAGAATTAATAGCAAAGCTGAGAAATAATGACTTATTCATATGACCTTAACTGGATACTTCAGTGTCTAAAAGGTCATGTGCATAGAATAAGGATGAACCATAATTTCATGAGTTACTTAATGGGGTTAATGTAAAGGTAAAATTTATGAGAAAAAAATCTAGGAACAGATATTAACGATAAGATCTTCTCTCATATGAGCTGAACTTATATGGATAAGAAAAATGAATCAATTATCAGGATTCTTGGAAGAAAAGCAGGTCTGTCAAGTCGAGCCCTTTCGAAAATGCTTGGTATACCGATCTCTATGGTACATGACGGGTTAAACGATTGGAGCGAGATGGAATAATCGTAGGATATAAAGCCTTAATAGATTTTGAGAAAACAACTTGGCCTATAAGTGCCTTGTTACTAATTAACTGGGCAGAGGGGGTTCCCGGTACGAGGCACATCCCCAAAAAAGACGTTTTGCACACTCTGAAACGTTATAATGAGATTGAAGAGATAATTGAGGTACAAGCGGCTTATTTTGACCTAGTCGTCAAGGCTAGATTTCAGGGTCTTAAGAAATTATCCGCATTCATTGAGGAATTAAGATACATAGAAGGTATAGAAGAAACATCATCAGCAATAATAACAGACGAAACAGTTATGCCTCCGCCCCGATTCATAGATTAAGAAATTATCAATTAAGAACTACACATAAACACACATTCACTATAACAATATTGCTTCTGTAAGAATGGTAGAACCCTTGTTATCTCTAAAGCAATTTATGTTACCCTTTCTAACGTTAGACTTTTATTATTATGTTCAAACAGGAACTCTAGGATTAGTATGACTTGTGGTTCACTTGATAAAAAAATTTACATTTAGCCTTATTTTACTAATCTTTATAGTATCTCCATTCTTCTATTATGCTCCTAATGGGATCTATGTATCTGCCATAAACCATGATGATCTGCCTAAACACATACATCTGACCTTCCAAAACAATCCTTCGTCAACAATAACTGTAACTTGGCAGACTAACTCTTTCACAACAGGCGATGTAGTATTATATGATTTAATCTCTCGCGGTGGAGATCCCTCACTTTATCAAAATCAAGCCTTAGGTTCTAATCATACTTATGATGGTGCATCTGGCTACATTCATGATGTTGAACTAACTGGTTTAGTTCCTGATTCAACATACTTCTTCATTTGCGGCGGATTAGGAAACTACAGTGAGGAACGTTCTTTTAAAACCGCTCCAAATTTGCCTTCAAATTTTAAGTTTGTTGTTGGTGGTGATTCTAGATCCAATCCAGATGATCGCACTGTTGTCTCACAAGCGATGAGTCATACAAACCCGTCCTTTGCATTACATAGCGGTGACATGGTTCACTCTGGCGAATTCCAAAGTTATTGGGATACATGGTTTACTGATGTGAACGACAATTGGATCGGCGATAATGGTCTCACCATCCCAATTATTCCGAGTTTAGGTAACCATGAAAACAATTCAACGAAATATTACGAACAATTCGCTCTACCAAACAATGAACAATGGTACTATTATGATTGGGGGCCCTCTCTACGAATCATTGTTCTCAACAGTGAATCCTTCTCCTCACAAATTGCTATTGATCAGGTGAATTGGCTAGAAAATGTCTTAGATACGACTCCTTGGTATATGTGGAAAATTGTGATTTTTCATCGTAACGTTTACTACTCCGGTGGACATGAAAACGCAACCGACATCATACAATCTTGGGTACATGTTTTCGATAAATACCACGTTGACATTGTGTTCCAAGGACACACTCACCACTATCACCGAACTAAACCCATGAAAAACAATACTTCCGTATCATCATACGATGAAGGAACGATGTATGTTATCTCCGCTGGATGGGGTGCTCCACCCTATATGTATTTTGAACAACCATACAGTGCATACGGTAATACTACCCTCCATTTTAACTTGCTAAGTGTGTATAAAAATGGAACTTTACATTTTGAAGCTAAAGATATTAATGGGTCCACATTTGACGAAGTGAGGCTTAATAAGGATGTGAGAAACTATAACGGAATCTCCATATTAACGAACTCTACAATCCCTGGATTCATATTAGATCAATCAATGAAGAAGATTAACTTTAACGTCAGCGACGTCTCTAATGTTACAGGCTTTTTCAATGTAACTATCCCTAAACAACTTCTTGGAGGCCCATACACAGTACATTTAGACGATTCCCTCATCACTGCCACATCGACTGAGAACGCTACACACGCTTTCATCTACACAACATATACATTTCCTTCATCACAAAATACCTTAGTTGATCATACAATCGATATCGTTGGAACAATCGCCTATAGCACTATATCCTGTGCCACTTCTTCAGACAGTATTACTACTAATGATTCTACAACCGTTTTTGGCTCAATCAATCCCGCTATATCTACCGGAGTAACTATACAGATTAACACAAATGTGGACACCACTTGGACTAATCTTAAAACGGTAACAACGACTTCTGATGGTTCCTACTCCTACATTTGGAACTCAAGTTCAGCAGGAACATATAACTTGAGAGCGATCTGGTCTGGAAATTCAAAATATTATGGTGCAACTAGTTCAGTTAAGACACTAAATGTTAAGAATCCCACCGCGATCATCTCTCAACTATCCCAGGTCTCCACAACTATAAACGATAATGTAACCATATCCGGTGCTATTAATCCTATGCGTTCCGGGGTTCCCATTACAATTTACTATAAGAACAATGATGTTTGGAATATACTGAAAACAGTGACCAGCGCTTCTGATGTAAGCTACTCATACACATGGACACCTACAATGATGGGTTCTTATCAACTTAAAGCATCATGGGCTGGTGACAGTTCATTTGGTGGAGCCACAAGTAGTGAAGTATCAGTTACCGTCTCTAAGACCTTGACAACGATGTCATGTTCTGTTTCATCATCTGAAATAACCGAAGGCGAAAAGGTAACAATATCAGGAACCATAAACCCCAGCGTCTCAGATAAAACGGTCACGTTAATCTATCAAAAACCCGACAGGTCAACAGTTACACGAACAGCCACAACGGGTTCAGATGGGAGCTATACTGATTCATATACCCCTGATGCAGAAGGCTCGTGGAGTGTCACCGCATCATGGGATGGTGACTCCGCATATGAGGGAGTAGCCAGTACATCGATGTCTTTCACTGTCAAGAAGTCGGGGTGCCTTATCGCTACTGCTACTTATGGTTCTGAATTGAGTCCACAAGTGCGGTTCCTTCGAAGGTTCCGAGACAATAATGTGCTCAGTACATTCGCAGGCAGCAGCTTCATGGAGGGTTTTAACGGATTCTACTATTCCTTCAGTCCAAGCGTAGCCTCAGTTATCGCTAGAGATTCATCCTTACGGGATATCATGAAAGGGATACTTTACCCGTTAATTGGTATACTTCACGTGAGTTCAACAGTATTCTCCATCTTCCATGCACTCCCAGAGTTAGGTGTCGTAATTTCGGGCATATTGACAAGTTCCCTCATCGGAATCGTCTACTTCCTTCCCATTATGTTACTTCTCTTTTTCATCAAAAAATTCCAAGTATCCATTAAGATAATCCGCTTAACGGGGTATATTTGGGTTGGAACTTTTATATTGCTTGTCATTGCCGAAGTCACTAAGTTATCTCTGATGATGATGGCGACAACGGGTACCTTCGTTTTGGTTACTATATTCTTCGTGACATTAACATCTCTAAGAAGTATTACTAAACGTCTTTATTAGACATCGTATTGTTTTCTCTTCAGATGTGTCATAAAAGATGCGTTATAGCACTAAGATTAGATCCATTTAGGTATATCTTGTTAATGATTTATTTATAAAGAATAAAAATTTGTTAAAGTGCTGATTGTAGTGCCCTATTACGTGTATATCCTTCGATGCGACGATGATAGTTACTACACTGGCTTCTCAGAAGATCTCCCATTACGTATGAAGCTTCACTGGGAAGGAAAAGGAGCTAGATATACTCGGATGCATAAACCTAAGAAACTTGTTTATGTTGAACGTTTTGATTCACGATCAGATGCTATGAATAGAGAAAAGCAAGTTAAGAAACTAAATCATCATCAAAAATATTTACTAATTACTTCTCATATTAAAACTTGATCACTTAATTTTTTCTACTGAATATACGCGTTCTTCTTACTTTATCTCCTTCAATTATATTACCATACGATGCGGAGGTTCAATAATCTAAGACGATTAACTTTTTAATGACTTAAAGAAAGCTATGAAGACTCCTAATTAGAAATAAATCTACACCTTAAGTTCGCTTAGGCAATCCTACTAACATGTTTCCTCTTTTTTCTGAAAACTTCCAATTATTATAATATTCTAAGCTCTTTGATAGGTTATCCGCCAACAGTAAACGGTATAAGTTCTACGATGTCACCATCTTTTAAAATCCGGGGTTTTTCTAATGTATCCATGTTTTTTCCATTGATTAGTACAGCAAGACCTGATCCCACTTTATGATTCCCAAGATAACCCTTTTTATAAGTGCGAGTCATAATTGCAAGTTTCGAAAAAAGAGCTTCTACAGTAGATGTATCTTTAATTTCTATAATTTTTTCATTGCCTAATTTGTTTTTTAAATCTCCAAATGCTTTTACTTTTATCCTCAATTTTGATTAATCTCTTGAGTTAGTTTTCTCTTATTCAGGAGTCTATTATTAGACTGATAGAATCGTTTGTTAAAAAACTTTAAAAATTCATGTTTTTGATGATAAGACGTGTATCATTTAATGTCATTAGATCAGCTATTATAAATAGGAGAGAAGAAGGGCGTTATCTCCGAAGCCTCTTCATTACCCTTTCAAGGGCTTTAAGATCCAGACTCTCTAATGTTTCCTTTTTAGGTATTCCTCTATCATCCCAGCCAAGAGTGTTATAATATTCTCGCTTCTTCTGTTCCACTACTTTCTTATCCGTTGTCCTTCCCTTGTAAGGTCCTGTAGGCAATGGTTCATAGAATCGTGGGGGATTATCGTCGTCTTTATCAGGATCCCAAAATACGTCTGGTCCACCTAAGAGTAATTGTGCACGTTGAAGTGTAACGATTCTTCTCCCGTGTTCCATACACCATTTATTCATAGTAATATCCCACCCCGTTACCACTTTTGCAAAGTCCCATATCAGATCTTGAACAACACAGAACATACAAACTACAGCGGAGTCCATGAAGACACTGACCATACCACTATACCCATCTCTAGCAGTCGATGTATGATCGCCGCCTTGAACTGATGCAGCATACGCTATGTCCTTTGCATAATCCAGATTACTCCTTGTACCATGGGCTCCTATCTCAACACCTTTAACATGAATAGCATAAGGCATCACGTCTATTCCCTTCATTTCACTAATTTTAAGTGCTGCACGATAAGTTCCTTCAGCTAATACGTCTCCAATCTTCTCTCGGTTGACGATTAACCAGGCAAGTTTTGTGAATGATTCTGCGTCACCCCACTTCAACTCGAAACCCAGATCCTCTTTTGTTAAAATACTTCGTTGGTAGAGTTCAGCCGCGAAACCCATAGTGTTTGGACCGTTGATACCTGACATTCCTTGATTGTCGATGAGGGCACTTATGTGAATATTGTCTTCGGGGTCAAATATCCCTAGGTTGGTCCCACAATAAGCTTCAAGCTCATAATCGGGCATGTCTGTGATATCCCCTTTCCAACGTCCTGATTTTATGCAAGAAATTTTCATGCAACTCCTCGTACAATTGAAATCAGCCCAATAAGGTTTAACCCAGAAACGTGTTCTATACCGTACACCACTCATACTTCTCTCATCATGCCATTCTTCTTGCCAATTCCTTACAGGCTCAGAGCTAGTCACAGCACCAAATGACCACCCAGCATATCCTGTCCCCCAACGCCTCATACGGTCCATTGAGATGAGTCTTTTATGAATTTCATGTAACATAATTTCCATAGCTTTCGAAGCAGCTACATCTGGGAGTGAACCTCGACCTTTAGCTACAACCGCCTTCAAGTTTTTTGAACCCATTACTGCTCCATATCCTCCATATCCCGCAGCATGTGCAATTTTTGTCATGACTGCAGCGGTCCTTATCATGTTTTCACCCGCAGGACCGATATAAAGCATTGCAGGTTGTCTCCATAACCCTACATTTGGCTTTCGCTTTGTAAGTTCTTTCCTTACTTCAGCATTCAAGATCCTTATAGTATCTTCTCCCAATTTACCCCAAATGTGTGATGCGTCTCTTATCTCAGCTTTATTATCTGTGATAAGTAAGTATACTGGCTTGCTTGCTTTTCCAGTTACAAATATTCCATCGTAACCTGAACACTTCAATTCTACTGGAAACTCCGAGCTTGCAGTAGAACCAATTGTGCCATTACTTAGGGGCGATTTTCCGGATACACATATTCTCGCTCCTGGATGTATAGCAGTTAGTGGCCCGGTCAAGAGCGTGAATATGTTATCAGGACCTAACGGATCAACTTTAGACCATATTTTTCCTAATCGATCCCAAAGAACTTTTACTGCTAATCCTCGTCCACCAAAGTACTGATAGAGAGTTGTTTCCGGAATCGTAATTTCATCAATCTTTTCTTTTGTAAGATCTATATCAAGGAATTTACCAGTGTATCCTTTCGACATCTCAGATCACCCTCTCTCCCTTTTCACCAAAAAGGTTTACTGCAAGATCTTTTGCGATAATGTACGGATCGATAGAATGTAACTTCTTTTGAACCCCAACATTCTCCTTTACATACCTTAGTGCATTATACATCGCTTCTGCACAAACCTTAACACATTCTGGTTCTCCACCGCATAGATCACAGATTATAGCTTTATTTGTCTCAGGGTGAAGGAATGGAACAGTCCCAGGACACTTTTTGATACAGAGTCCACAAGAAGTACATTTATCCTGTTCAACAATAACGGCTCCGGTTTGACTGTCTATGGACAGCGCTTCTACAGCACATGATTTTACACAGGGATAGTCATCACATTGCGCACAAAGGTGGGGAACCTCAAGGCCTGGAAAAGGCATAAATATTCGTATACGCGACGCTTCAGGCCAAATACATCCCTCATGACGAAGGCTACAAGCAATCTCACATCTCCTACAGCCAGTGCAGCGGATATAATCCCTTACAATCCAATTATTACTCAATACATAACTCACCAATTCAAATTTTAATAAGGAAAACTTAAGATAAATACTGAGAACAAACATATAAATTGAATGGCTACTAACATCATCAGTTATCTTCTTTAAGTAATATGATGGTTAATTCGATTTTGTTAAATGAAAAAAGTTTTAAGTAATATCTTTGAAGAGTTAATTTAATAAAAGGAATGTAATGATGAGAACTCCAGCTTCAACTAAATTTATTAATGCTCTAAGTCATCTCGAAAAAGACAGGGTTTTAGATAAATCAATCTTAATAAATGCTGCAAGCCTTCGCATTTTAGGTGTTCGGATCCATACTTATTTCATTGATCTTCTCGTCCAAAAAAGTTACTACTTTACAAAGGCAACTGAAATGAAATTCTCGCCTAAATATGAGTTAGAGCCGGTGCCATTGAGAATCGAGGACTTTCCATTGAGATTAGGTACCATTAGTGGAGATCTATGTTCGTTTCGTCACTTGATAGAACCTTATAACATCTACGAAGAAGTAGATTTTAAATTAGATGCACAGATCAAATCGATTAAAATAAGGCCTCATGACTACCTCAGAAAAGATTGCGAAGCTGCGATAGAGAGAATGATTCAACGTTTTGACGAACGGTACTGGCAAGATTTATACAGTTACCATAAACAGTTAGAGGCAATAGACCTAGGTATGAGCAAAGATGCCATGCAATTTGGTCCACAAAAGTTTCTCAAGTTTGAAGGGTAACTATTCTCTCAATATAATCTAGACAGTTTCTTTATAGATTTAAGTTTTAAAGTTACATAACTGTATCAAATGCTGATATGTTTAATTATTAATGTGAATTTTTCCCTCTATAAACATAAACGAATTAATAGAGTATTGTGTAGATATTACAAAACTTCTGTTATTATGCTTGAAGTTGTTATAGTGCTTCAACATGAATTAAAAACTCTTTTTTCACCATTATGGAATTTAGACAAATTACCATAATGCCTTTTTTTTTATCCCTAACTTCTGATAAGGAATCAACTTTTTTACTTAGATCCATCCTGTTATCTAATATTTTTTCCACTTGTCCTGAAGAACATAGATCTGTGGACAGAATAAGAGGATATTGCGGGCTATATCCTATATTTTCCCTTCATCTACCTTGATCAGATCCTAGACTACAAAGTTAGAGTATAAAGATCAAATTTGTGACTATTTTGACTTGTAAAGGGATGATATTGTTTACGATAATTCATTTGGAATTTTCTGAATACTGTTCGATAGCACCCATTTTGATATGAGGTTTTGATGTCTCTGGTAACGTTTATCCATGAGGATGAAATTACACCAGTCATCTCTATGTCTGATTCCCCGCCCCATCGCTTGATTAGCTGCCCTAAAAGCATCCATTATGTACCATTTCTCCCCCATTCTACTTTTCTTTTCGTTCAAGTATCGTATTTGTGCTCGCATCACAGGATCACTGTAATCCGCATATGGAACACCAATCAAGAAGATGCCTCTTGCTTCTTCATATGGGAAATTAGA
>JAUWWH010000170.1 GCA_030617005.1 Candidatus Bathyarchaeota archaeon
CCAACCTCTCGACATCTTATGCACCTACATTTTATTCCCATCTGTTGAAGTTTCTGGTGTACTAGTTGTCTCAAATTACTGGACTTAACGCCAGCAAGGATTAAGTTAGAAGGGATGTCCCTTTGAATGCGCTGAATTCGAACCCATTCTGGAATTATCTTCTTAACTTCAACAATGAGATCGATGATTCTCTTTGTTGGGTATGGCGTATATTTTCCCTCTTTCCACATATCGCAAAGTTTTGTTCCCTCAAGAACCAGTGTTGGATAAATTTTTATTGCATCAGGCTTGAACCGTTTATCTTCAAATAAGGTTTTAAACATCTTGAGGTCTCTTTCATAGGTTGTAAAAATATTTGGCATGATATGGTAAACAGTCTTAAAACCTGAGTCCTTTAGAATGCGTGTGGCTATATCTACATCTCTTATTGTGTGCCCTCTGTTAATTAACTTGTAAATATCATCGTAGATGGTTTGAACTCCAAGTTCTACCCGAGTCACACCTAACTCAATTAGATGATTTGTTTGACTTTCATTAATCCAGTCAGGTCTAGTCTCAATTGAAATCCCGACATTCCGCATTCTACTGGTTTCAGCTAAAATTTGCGCTTTTATAAGTGACTCAGATTCGATTTCATTTATGGCGTCCAGGCATCTCTTAATAAAGTTTCTTTGATAATCTAAAGGCATCGCTGTGATTGTGCCACCAAGTATTATCAGTTCTACCTTACTCACATCATGTCCTATCGCCTTAAGTTGGTTAATTCTACCTCTGACCTGCTCATATGGATTGAATTCATATTGGAAGCCCCGTAAAGTTGCAGGTTCCTTACCAGTATATGATTGAGGTGTTCCAGAAGCTAAACCACCTGGACAGTAGATGCAGGGTTCATCTTTAGGGCACAGTTGGGGTTTAGTCATCACAGTGACAACGTTAACACCGCTGATTGATCTAACAGGTTTTAACTTTAGAATTTGAAGAAGTCTTCTACGTTCATCGGTTTTAAGATATTTTATGAGTTCAGAATTTGATGGATATTTGACTTTAAATTTACGACAAACTTTCACTTTCAGCTTACTAACATCTCTCTTTTTAGGGGAAGGAATAACCATTAATCCCTCTATGATTTCAAGGCAAGCTTTTTTAAATACGCTAGCTGTCTCAGATTCATTTGAACTCATTTCATTTCACCTCACACTTCTTTATTTGTAATCCTCCAAATGTAATTTAGGTTATGTCTGAAAAACCTACTTACTCCTACAACACCTCATTAACTATCATAATTAAGACTTCAGATATCAACCTGTTTTTAGCAACTAAAATAAATAGTTAAAGACTTAAGAAATAGGTTACTATAATCTTGTAATGTAGTGATTGGAACATATTAATTCAATACATTTTCTTTCTCAAGAATCGCCTTTCAATGGACACAATTCTCTTCTTTCTCCATCTTTTTATAGTTGAATAATGCTTATTTCAATTGTATTTCTGAGGTAAGGGATGAATATGCGCGCAGAATTATCTGGCTACAAAGGAACTATGCTCAAGTTTCTGATGAAAGCAGACCTCCAAATTGGAGATATTATCCGGATCATAAGGAAAGAGGAGGTTTTTGAGGGAACTCTCATGCCTCGATACGAGTTAGCTGATGATAACCACATAGTCCTAAAACTCAAAAATGGATACAACATAGGAATAAAGATTTATCATGATATGGTAATCATGAAAGTTGGAACAGGTGCAAAACCAACCTATAAGCTTCCTTCCCAACCAAAAGAGGAAAGGGTATTGCCAACGGTCACCATAATAAGCACTGGTGGGACGATAGCTAGTAGGGTAGATTACCGAACAGGTGCAGTTCACCCAGCGTTAACATCCGATGACATCTTAACTGTTGTCCCAGAATTGTCAAAGATAGCGAATATTAAAACTAAGATTCTTTTTTCTCTTTTAAGTGAAAATATTCACTCCTTTCACTGGACTAAATTAGCTCAAGCAGTTACGCGGCACATCCTAATGGGGGTCGACGGAGTCGTCATTTGTCATGGAACAGATACCATGGCTTACACTTCAGCAGCTTTAAGCTTCGCATTACAAAATCTTCCAGTTCCAGTAATTTTAGTTGGCTCTCAGAGATCCTCTGATCGTCCCAGTTCAGATGCAGCACTAAATTTGATAAACGCTGTCAAAGCCGCTGCGAGAACGCCTATAGCCGAGGTGATGGTTGGTATGCATGAAACAGCATCTGATACAAGTACTGTGCTACATCGAGGCACTAGAGTTCGAAAATGTCACACAAGTAGGAGGGATGCATTCAAATCAGTAAATATACGACCTCTTGCTAGGATTAAAGGCGAAGAAATTACCCTTCTAGAGGATTATACAAGGAGAGACCCTAATAAACACCTTATTACTAACCCTAATTTTGAGAGAAAGGTTGCATTATTGAAGTTTTACCCAGGACTAGATCCGAATACGATTGACTGGTATACGAATAATGGTTACTTTGGATTAGTACTTGAAGGAACAGGTCTAGGTCATGTGGGAAAACATCTCTTCCCCCAGATCAAAAACGCTATTGAACAAGGACTTCTCCTCGGTATGACTTCCCAGTGTATATGGGGTCGAGTCAACATGAATGTTTATGATACGGGGATAGATCTTCAGCGGATGGGTGTGATTCCCTTAAAAGATATGCTTCCAGAGACCGCGTTAGTTAAGATGATGTGGGTCTTCAGCCAGACAACAGACCTAAAGGAAGCTAAAAAACTACTTATGTTAAACATCGCTGGAGAATTTTCAGAAAGAACGCTCTACGAGACATAAGGTTTTAGTAAATTAATTATTCTCTGAAAACCCATGCGTTATCAACATTTTATGATTCTTATCTCATTCTTAATCTTAAGAGGTATTATCTTCGTCCCGACTTTTTCTCTCCCTTAAAAAAGAATTTAGCTCCTTTCTATCCGAATCTCTTCTCCACTTTTTGTTTTCCTAAACACTTTTGGGTCTTCCAGAATTCTCCCAAAGACATTTACAGGACTTGCAGCCTTTGGTTTGTTTCTTGTACTGATCGGAGTTCTACCGAAGAAAATGCAAAAACCATTCCCTTGAGGCCAGTAACCAAGATCACCAATTTCCACATCCTGTTGAGCGTTCTCTTCAGGTAGACTAACTGGAATTCTAAAATAGATCTCATCTCCCCACTTGTTAACTTTTGCCAAAATAGGTAAAGCCTCAAGAATTGCTTTAGCAGTTTTCGGATTCCTTTCTAATGAGATTTCAGCTGATACATTGCCTGAACTTCTCGTATAGATTTTAATCTTCTCCAACATTTTCATCAAGCTATAGTTTTCCCTACCTCTATTTTTCATTTACTACATAGCTAGAATAGTAACTTCAATTGGTTAAACATTGTATTGATGGAAATAAACATTAGAAAAGCGCTTTCTTATAGAAGATATAAATAGTGATCAAATAGTTGTGTCACATGAGGTGTATAAAAAGGGTATAGGTGACTGAATTATGATTGATAATATTGATTATGCAAAGCTTGGTTTAAAGATCGGACTCGAAAATTACACTTAACCTCAAGCGTAGTCGAGCACATCCATAAACAATTAGATACTGAACACAAGCTGTTTTGTAATTGTCCTTCAGTTCTTCGTAAGGATGATCCTGACTTCACTTTCATGCGACGACTCCGTCCAACACAAAGTGAGTTAGGAGAGGTCGA
>JAUWWH010000232.1 GCA_030617005.1 Candidatus Bathyarchaeota archaeon
GATTCAAAGTTGAGAAGGGACGGGGAAACTATGTGGCCGAAGGAGAGAACCTACTGACGTTATTTGATTCTTTGATGTTATGTAAATTTTCGCAAGGCATCTGGAATAAACCATATAAAGAATTTGCCAACCTTTATACCGTAGTCACTGGGATGGCTATCACCTCAAAGGAGATTAGAACTGCTGGAGAGAGAATATATAATCTGGAAAAGTTATTCAACATTCGTGAAGGATGGACGGTTAAGGATGATTCTCTTCCACCCAGAATTTTGAAAGAATTTGTTCCTGACGGAGTTGCAAAGGGGAGTCTTATTATGGCTGATGAACTTAAATTCTTGCTCGAGGACTACTATGCGGCTCGTGGTTGGACTAAGAATGGAATTCCAACGAAAAAGAAACTTATCAACCTCGAAATAGATGATGTTTCTGAGGAGGTTATTCTCTAAATGCACCGGAGATTCATCGTTTCAGAACCCGATAAATGTATTGGGTGTCGAATTTGTGATCTTGTGTGTTCATTGACCAAAGAAAAAGGGTTCAATCCTTTATTATCCCGTATTCGAAGTATAAGAATTGAACCAGCCGATAACATATCCATTACATGTTTGATGTGTGAAGATCCTTCATGTGTTAAATCATGTCCAAGGTCAGCCTTATCAAAAGATATGGAAACCGGTATCATTCATGTAAATGAAGATAAGTGTAATGGTTGTGCTTGGTGTATCGAGTCATGTGAATTCGGTGCAATAATTTTACATCCAACAAAAAACACCGTAAAAATATGCGATTTATGTGATGGAGCTCCTAAATGTATCCAATACTGTCCGAGAGATGCACTTATGTTTGTGACAACAGAAGAAATATCACAAAAAGCTAGAAAGAAATTAGCTAAAATATTTGCTGAAAAGTTATAAATCCTTCTATCATACGGAGATCCATTATGTAGTAACTGCATAGTTACAAGGATAAAAAAAAATCTCCAAATGCTTAATTTTTCATTCTCCTTTTGGATAAGATTATTTAGAAAGATATTTTTTCACATTATTTCTAAGATCTTTATTAGCTACCTCCAATTTTTTGACTCGGGCAGCTATCTTATTTTTATTTAAATCAAGTAGTTTTTTTCGATTTTTTATCATTCTCTTTACTTCTTTAGGTGCTGGACTGCCTAAAGTTTTGCGTTGTGAAAGACAGGATTCTACGTCCAAAGTGCTCTGAACCATCATATCGGTTACTGATATGTTCTTTCCAAGAACTTTGAGGGATAGTTCATTCAGTAATTTAGATGTTATCTCTTTAGGTTTAATATCTTTTATTATCATCTCCTTAATGAGATTTCCAACAAGCTTATGGGCTTCCCTGAAGGATAGGGAAGTTGATTCAATGAGACGTTCTGCCAGATCTATTGCAAAGGCATGACTCTCAGATGCAACCTTTCGCATCCTATCCTTCTTGACTTTTACTGTAGCAATTACACCTGTTAAAATTGGTAGAGAGGCAGAAACTACATCAAGGCTATTCCATAATGATGTTTTCATCTCTTGAAGATCTCGGTTATATCCTGTTGGGAGGCCCTTAATTATTGTGAGTAAACTTACTAAGGCTCCATAGACATTCCCCGTCTTTCCACGGATTAATTCTAGTGTACATGGATTCTTTTTCTGGGGCATCACACTAGATACAGAAGAGTACTCATCAGCTATTTCTAAGAAACCATATTCAGTACTGGACCAAATTATGAAGTCTTCAGCTATTCGACTGAGTGTTGACATATGAATAGCTAATATACATGCTGTTTCTAATTCAAAATCCTTAGAACTAATAGCATCTATTGAGTTTTCTATGACACCGTTGAAACCTAAGAGTGTTGTTGTTCTTATTCGGTTTAGGTTTAGACTTGATCCTCCAATAGGACCTGCACCTAGAGGATTAAGATTTATTTTATCGTAGCAGTCTTGAAATCTTTGTAAGTCTCGAAAAATGGAATCTGCATAAGCTAAAAGATAATGAGAAAAGACACCTATTTGAGCCTGCCGTGTGTGTGTATATAGTACCATAAGGCTTTCTGTGTGATCTTCAGCAATTTTCAACAGAGTATCTAGAAGATTGAGTATTAACTCTGACACTTTAATCAATTGAGTTCGTAAATACATCCTCATATCTACTGTAACTTGATCATTTCTCGATCTTCCTGAATGAAGCTTACCTCCGGTTTCAATGCCAATCTCTCTGATCACATAAGTTTCTATATACTCATGAATATCCTCAACTTCTAGATTATATTCAATCTTCTTATTTCTCATTTCTGAGCGGAGCTTTTCCAAAGCATAGAGAATCTTCCCTAAATCATCTTCACTAATAATATCCTGTTCGTATAACATTATATTATGAGCTTCGGTTCCATCTATGTCTTCTTCGAAAATTCTTTTATCGTCCTCAAGGGAGGATATAAACCGAGTTGTTCTTTCATTAAATTTTCCTGTAAGCCTTGACCTATACACACTATTCATTAAGGCACCTCTTGAGAGTACTATCTCCTGAACTTTAATAAATATTCCATAAGAAGTACGCTTCTCTAATGGGTTAGAGTGATACTATCCAAGAATTTTTTTAAAAAAACGGTAGAATTAATTATAAGGGATGAGTTTAAAAAGAAAATTCATCTCTAAAGTAAAGGAAGAAGAAAGGTAACGTGACGATGAATTGAGTCTGATTAAATCACCGTAACGATAATATTTGTAAAAAAATATTTGTATCTCACAAATTAAGGTTCGTTTAATAAATATTCTCTTTGGTAATAGTTTATTACTTATTGCTTACTGATTTTTATATCCTTTTTTTGGCTTATCGGGGTCTTTCTTATAACTTTTCGTTTAAGCAGGATTCCGCATATATTAC
>JAUWWH010000259.1 GCA_030617005.1 Candidatus Bathyarchaeota archaeon
TCTCATTTATGTCACTTTCGATATCTTCTATTTTCTTGTAAATCTTGTTTATGTGCTCCCCCATGAGGCGTATATACTCGTGTAGATCATGAAATTGCTGTAAAAGTAATCCTTTATTAGATATTGAAATCACACCTTTTAATTCTTTTTAAGTATTAATCTTTTTGAGTTTGAATTTAAATCTTATCTTGGAGAAAGGCTGATGTGATCTTAAAATAACGTTCTCAATAAGCTGAGCTTACAAGAATTTCCTAAGGCTTAAATGGGAGCTAGAGAATGGTAAAGTGGATAAATCAAGAGATGAGTAATATGTCTACTCAAGACCGTGAACCTGTTCTTATTAGAGAATTTCGCGAGTTATACAAGTATGTGTATGATGTAGGGCGGTATGTCAACCGTATCTATGAGCGTCTAGATGGGATTGAGACGCAGCTTAAGGAGATCTCGGATAAATTCGATGAGCGAACGGCGTTAAACAGTAAGGACATCTCGGAGATCCAGGAGAAAATGATCACCAAGTCCGAGTTCAACGAATTTGTAGACGCGTTGAGGACAAAAGTAGAAGAAAAACTGCCATCACTCCCAGAAACATCGGAAGTGTCTAAAGAAACATTATACCCATCAAGGTTATCGGCAATCTCAAAGCCACCGCAGCCTCCATAAGAGGAGAAACGACAGAGGGTATCTTCGGTTAGAGCGTAAGCAACACCGAGAAACCGGCTCTAAGCACAATATCCTCTTTAATAGTCGCCCAAATATCATCCCAGTACTTCATTAGAACGATATAGTCCAAGTTTCCTAGTCTAAGTTTGGTGTCATAATTCGATTTATCAAGAAATTCTTCAACAGTTAGAATAGTCTGAAGAAATTTGTGAAGTAGAGCAGAAGAAAAGTGAGAAGTCCATTCACGAGATACCATAGATTTTCATACTTTCTTCCTATCCATACGAGGTTACCTGTCTTGACGAAGTCCCCAAAGAGATGAGTTGCAACCCCAAATGTGAACGCATCATATGAAACAAGTAGATCCTTTGAGATGTTTTGAGGAGCGATAGAGACCAAGAACAAAGCTGGAATCAGCACTGAATGTGTAATAGGATTTCTATGGCCAAACCTCTTAATCAGTTTCATGACAACCCAGTCCACATCTGGAAAAAGGGACCCTAACATAACTAACAAGAGGTATAAGAAGAGAAATGGTGATAAGAGTACCTCCTCAAAGTTAGAGAGATACCTGACAGCTAGAACATAAGTAGGAACAGCGAGCAACAGATGATCTCTACTACGCAAGTTAATCAGCTCTATATCATCGAAAAGACTTGAAAAGTATTTCTAGAGTACTTATAAGACAGACTCATTTCAGAACTTAGTAAGGTTTCCAACTTTCCAAGTGTAGTCTGTTACAGATAGAGAGTTATTTATGAGTGGGTGTGGAAAATTGGAAAGAGTGAAATTTATGATGATATAATTAATAATTATCAGTATGTGATTTTTTATGTCTAGTTTATCTGAAAGAGGCTATTTTTCTTTAAGATACGCTGTTCCAGGCTTCACTTTCATTTTATTAATTATTGGAATTAACTTCTTTCCATTATCTATTTTATTAAGTAATGGAAACGGCTTTGATTTTGGAGCATTTCTTGCATTCTTATCTTTGTTAAGTGGTTCAGCAATAGGTTTTCTTCTAACTCAATTTTATTGGTTGAGGTTTCAGACAAAGGTTGGGATTTTAGGGATAGATACACTAAAACTTTTAGATGACAAGGCACCTAAAGAAATTTTTATTACAGCACTTGCTAAAAAATTCGAGTTAGATAATAGTAAACTATCCGATATATCTTGTGAAACTGAAAACAGAAAACTATTAGCAGTTTTAGATCACATTAGTCATTCAGAAAAAAAGGAGACACTCCTAAGATTACAGGATAGACGGTGGGATATGTATCACCTTTTGGCTACAACCGAACATGCTCTAATGATCGGAATATTTTGTGGAATAATACTTCGAATTATATGTCTTGTCGCTTTCTGTTTCGCTAACATTGGAGAACTTGGTAACGATTTAGAAATTGCTGTATTAGTTCCTATTGTTATTCTTGTAGGTATTTTACTTTGTATTTTACCAAAATCTAAGATTTTTATTCTTACTGAACATACTCACCTACTAGAAGCGAGAATTAGAACATCTAATTTAACGCTATTAGATCTAGTGAATGCTTTTCCAAGTTTTATTTTTGAATATTCAACAAATGCTGTTATACAAAAGATAAAATTGAAAGACATCAAATCTAATTCGAAAGACGTTATGTCTAATTGACAACCTTTAACCCAGCCCTGTCATAAACCTCCTTGAGCTTCTCAGATGAGTAGTCAGTGTAGTGTCTTGCTAAAAATTAAGATTTACCAGTAAATTCGTGCTATAATCCCTCTCCCGGCGTTTTTTTTAGTGAATTGTTTTATTATAGAGCAAATGGGAAAGAGAAGTTGTGGAATAAAATTTGAAAGGTTGAGATGTTTTTTTTACAGACCCATAGATAACGAA
>JAUWWH010000180.1 GCA_030617005.1 Candidatus Bathyarchaeota archaeon
ATGCTCAGATGCGTCTTCATCAAAGTAGTATGCCCAGATATTGGAGTCAATGATTAACATGTGGGGTACTCCAGATCTTCTTTAGTTCCATGGATTTGATTTGTAAGCTATGTACACATCCTTTGAGTTCCTCTATGAATTTTTCAACTTTCAATGCGGGTTTCAGTACGATCTCGTTACCTCTGAGCTCTACTATCACGTTTTGATCAGGGTTCAACCCCAGCTTTTCCCTCAGTTCTTTCGGGATGACAACTCTTCCACGCTTGTCAAGTGAAGTTAAACCCATTTATAATCCCATCCCATACATATTCCCACCAAATTAATAAATATTTTATCTTAAAACCTGAAGTTTAACCCATTATTCATCCAATTCAAAGACCCCTAATCCACATTCATGTAGGATGACCCTAGTCTAGTATTGAAGCTAGATTATTTCTTCTCTATCTTCTATTCCAAACTCAATGGTTGATACGCAAGGTGTGAATGCTTATTGGAACGGTGCGTTTGGTGAAGAGAAGTGTATGTAAAAGTTTTTTCAAATGTTTCGACCAAAAATAGAATCCATTAAGGATTATCTAGTCTCCAGGTATTAGAGGGGCCTGAATTCTTTAGTTTCCTTTTATTTTCTTGAATAAAAATGAACGTAGTTTATCCCGATTATTAGTTTCCATCAACAACAGTACAGCAACGCTGATGAATACGACTGTTGTGAGAATAAGTGAACCATTACCCTTGAATATTGGAATTAATTCTATCATACAAGAGAGTGATCTCCAAGCTTGAGGTATACCCTCAATAAAGACTTGAAAGAGGCTGGGCGGTCTGACTTTTACAGTTATACTGTTTGAGGAATCGTAGAATTTAGCATTTTTGTAGGTGTAACTTATGGATGCTGCTTTTAATGTGTAGATCCCTTCTTTATCTAAACTGATGACGTATATGTGCTCAAGAATAGATGGACCTGAAGCAGTTGCACGTGGTATGTATTCCCAATTCTGGGTTAGTGATCCACTGATTACTTTAGCGTTTGGATAATATGTTAATGATGCAGAATCGTCGAGACGTATGTTCTCAGCAGGGTCTACGTCATTATTTATGATCTTAATAGTCACCGTTACTTGTTGATATCTATCAATTTCATCCATCGTGATGGATTTCTCAATTTTCAGTTTCAAGGGGAAACGAAAAGTAAAATCGACAGCGATATCATTAAGGTCAATCATTGATCCAAGCGAGACTGTATCGATTTGGACAGATGATGTTAAACCAAACATGTCTGTAAGGCTTTCTGAGATCTGATCTGCGAATTCCTCAGAGGCTGTTGTGATTATCTGAATCAGTGACGTATTCCCTTCTGGAACTACATTTATTATCGCTGAAATGTTAGATTGTGGAGAAAATATTATCGGATCATTGAGACCTATAAGTTCTGTAATGTCTAATTGGTGATCAACTATTGGGGATGAATGGTAAATCTTTGGAAAGTAAGATGAAAGGGTCAGGTATGCAAAGGGCATATCTGTTGTTGGAAGAAAATCCGTAACAAGCCCTAATCCTCCACCTAAAAGATTTCGAATGCTACTGGACTCACCGTAACCAAGAACGATTAAAGTCGACTCAGCCGAGTTTCTCAATCTTCCCGGTGATAAGATGCCTCCATCCCAAACCGTACTTATCCAATCGCATAACCCGTTTCGTTCATCAGCTGGAAGAAGACCGATGATACTTTCCCCTGCTGAGCTAAAGGGTGTCATAGAGCTATATATTATGATTGACTCATAACTCTCACCTATAAGTTGCTGAAAAGACGCTAAAGGTGATAAAGAGATATCGGTTCTGGAAGAGAAGAGATTTGCAACTTGTGCTGCTCTGCTATCTGCAGTTGACAAATCGAGGTCATCATAAAGCGCGATGAAGAGTGTATCGGTGGAACTGAAATAGGCTTCAAGATTTTGACTGATCACATCTCTTGGTATCCATGAGGGAAGAGACCCCAATAAGAGTGTGATGTCAGGGTTAATCGATGAAGTTGATGATCCATGGGTCATCAGAATGGCGCTGATGCAGTTTTGAAACTCTTCACCGGTGAAATCTACATTTTTTAGGATATGTTGATTATCCAGAATGGCGGTTCTCACATACACGTCACCATTGGGGTGAATTGGTGTGAATAAGTACTCCGCATAATAGCTTGAGCCAAAACCACTAACATAGATTATCGAGGTGGTCAGGAGAGATCCGAATAAGAGTAATGTGATTCCAAAAGTGTATAGGATCCTACGAGAATTCTTCAAGCTATCAGTGGAGAAGAATGAAAGCTTAGGTAAGATTGATCTTAAATGGGTAATTTGTGGTCTGAAAGAGTTATACAAAAATTTTCCGACTTCGCATCCGAGAAACGAAGCCATGGTAATGATGATGAGGTTCTTAGCTGCATTAATCAGAACTGACGTTAAGATCGTAGTGATGAGTGTAGAGGGGTTAATGGAGGAAAGTTGAATGTCTGTAAGTATTCCCGCTAAATCGCCTATTATAGGTGCGCTTAGAAGCGCACTAATGTTAGATCCTGCAGGCATTGGCGGTATAATATTGAGTAGATCGCTTGGAGAAGAGAGTAAATCTACAAAACCCATGTTTGATGCGATCTTGTAGATGTTAAATCCTGCTAATGCAAGTATTAGGAATTGACTTGTATAGACTGAGACCGTTACGAGAATGCTTCCGATTCGCTTTTGAAGTATTAATCCTCCCAAAAAGCCCACGACTATCCAGAGGATGAGTAGCGTTGAATAAACGAAGGGGTCTCCCAAAAGCACAAATATTTCAGAAAGAGCTATTCTCAATGATGTACCAAAAAGGGGACTTAGCCAACTGACTATTACAGTGAAGCCTGTGGGAAATAGCATGAATGCTAAAGTAAAGGAGAGAAAACAGCAGATGAACCATACCATCAGTTTTCGAATATGCCTTACCACCTATCAATTGTATAAACAGGTAAGATTGGTAAGAATTGTGAGAGTAAGAGTTCTTATCGCTTGTGAATATATAGTGTGTATTTATAATATTGATTCTACACAGTAAAAGAAAATTATTACTAACATGTTTTTAGTTTATTGTCTCTATTTGATAACCATATCTTCTATTTTTTTAAAAAATTCATGACCTCTAATCTAGAATAAATGTACTAGAGGGTAATCATTCGTTTTAACTATAAAATGATAAAAAAAGGGGGATGTTTTGGTGATAGGCGGTAGTTTACGAAGTGTTCTGGCTAAATGGTCTTCTGGTACAGTTAGTATGGGGGCATACCACCGGGCATACCACCACCGGGTGGCATCGGAGGAGCACTAGACTTACCAGAGGCTATGACATCGTCAATTCTCAGTATCATACATGCGGACTCACTTGCAGACTTTATGATCTGCTCCTTCACTACTAATGGTTCGTAAACGTCAAGTTTAGTCATATCCTCAACTCTGCCGCTGAAAACATCGACGCCTGCCCATTTATCACCTTTCTCGTGGCGAGACCTCAACTCGACGAGTATATCGATGGGGTCCAATCCAGCGTTATCAGCCAGAGTCGTCGGAATAACCTCCATCGCTTCCGCA
>JAUWWH010000048.1 GCA_030617005.1 Candidatus Bathyarchaeota archaeon
ATTAGCAACACTCGCAAATGTTTGCTTCGCGGTGTGTGGATGTAACTGCATCGCTAGGAGCATATAGGCGCTGTCTTTGTTTGCATAATTAGCTTGAAGTTTTAATGTTTATCTTTTTAGTGTAGACTGCGTAACCGAAGACTGATATAGCCATGACAGCCATGAAATTGCTGAACCACGGAGTGTGGACTGGAGAACTCAAGAGATACTCCCCCTCATATTTATCCACCATCTGGGGATGCGTGGGTGAAAGCGCACCGGGAGGGTCTGCACAATTTGCATAAGCATAATTGAAGGCTTCTTCCACTGATACCACTCCATCGCTATTTCCATCAGCTAAACCCTGAGACATACCCTGATCCACGAAGTACTCAATGAAGATCGTGTTTGAAAAGAAGACTATGTCGTATGTTGATTCATCTGCTGTACAAGCCGTTAAGACGACGCCGGATTCGATCGCGACCGCAACATCTGTGAAGCTTCCGGAGTTACAAGCATTAATCACAACTAGGATGTTGTGGGATTCAAATTCTGAAAGGATACTCGAAAGCTCACTGTCTGACAGGAAGGCATCGTATAGATGGAGATTGTCCACACTTCCATGTGTTGAGAAGAATATGGAAACTCCGTCCTGTCTTACTTCTTGATCTCTAAGCCATTCCAAAGCACTGATGACAGCTGACTTCGTCGCTTCACTATTTATTAAAAGCCTAATGTTGCTACTCGGATAACCATATGTATTTACGAGAACGTTTGCAAAGTCCTGAGCATCATTATCTAGATTAACTGCACCGCCTCCTTCAACTCCAATTACAACAGCCCACAATTGTCTATCACCTGAATCCGCAGTGACTAGAGGTATGGATATACATGAAATCGTCAAGGCAAACAATGCTACTATCAAGATACTTTTTTTTACTTTCATATTTCCCTTTTCTGAACTGAAATGATATAATATGGTTATGAAGATTAAATATGGATTCATAATATGATTTTAGATTTCATCTGTACATGTTGAAGCACTGTTTAACTGATATTACTTCAACGATTATTCAGATCGAGTAGAGGGTTACCTGGAAAGTTATTGTCGATCGTTAAAAATATCCTAGGGCTCTCAGCCGTCTCATTGTCTGCTCCTTGTCTTGGGCTCTTCCAGCCCTTTCGACTTTACCTTCTGGATTTGGGCTAGTACATGTGAAGCATCCAATCGATGTGAAGCCTTCATCATATAAAGGGTTATGAGGAACATTGTTCAGTTTTAGGTACTCCCAAACATCTTTCCATCTGAAGTGTAGGATTGGGTGGACTCTCGTATGTTTTGGGTTTGTCCTTGGAGAGTAATATGTCTCATTTGATCTTGTTTTTTGCTCATCCCATCTTATTCCAACCATTAAAGCATCCAAACTATTATCAATCATTGCCTTCTTCATTGCCACGGTCTTCATCAAATGGCAACATGGTTCCCGATCGAGCGCGATTCTGAATTCCTCTTTGTTCCAACCAATTTGTCTAAGTTCTTCTCTCATCTCTTGAGATAACTTGCTGGTTCTCACAACGCCTTTATCAGTTGCATTGAAAACCGCGGTGTTCTTAACATTGATGATGTTTAGATTCCATATTTTACCTAAACTATCTTTAAATTTGTAAACTTCATCAAAATGTTTCCCTGTATCGACAAAAATCACTGGGATAGGAACTTGGCTATTGAAAGCTTCTCGGACTAGGTTCAAGAGAGCAGTGGAGTCTTTTCCACTAGTCCACGCTACAGCTGTCTTTTCTTCTCCGAATCTTTCAATAGCTTCCAGAATTATCTCTTTACTTTTATTAATTTTCTTATCGAGACTTAAGTTCATAAGCTTCTCGTTCATTCAATTATCCCCTATTGCTTATCACTCTTTAAATCACATATATGTTTGCTAACTAATTGAAGAACAAGCATATTTATACTGGATAATGTTATTTCGTCAATTGGGAATGTTATGATTCGATCGAAAAACAAGGTTCTTGTTATAGGCATTGATGGGTTAAGTCCAATCCTAGTGGAGAAGTGGATTGATGATTTGCCCACATTCAGGAGATTTAAGAATGAGGGAATCCTGGGATTATCAATTCCTCCCTGTCCTGCACAAACACCTGTTGCTTGGACCACGTTCATGACTGGGAAGAATCCTGGAAAGCACGGGATATTCAGCTTTGCCGCAAGGAAGTACGGAACCTATGGAAGGGTGATAGCAAGCCCTGGGAATATTATGTCAAAGAATCTCTTCCAAATCGCCAGTGAACAGGGAAGAAAAGTTGGTTCTGTAAATGTGCCAATGAGCACATTTCAAGGTGTAAATGGCTTTATGATTCCCGGATTTTTGGATAAACAGGAAGGCATTCCATAGCCAACTCGGATTGGGAATAAGATCCATGAGAAATTTGGGATTTCAAAGTTTGTTGGTGACGTGGAAACAGAGATTTTGAAGAGAGTAGAACCTGAACCAGGCATCTTCTTCAATAGAGTAGAGAAAATTACCGAGAGGCAGCTGGAAATTTGTATGTATCTAATGGAGAATGAGGATTGGGGCTTGTTTATGACAGTATTTATGGGGGCCGATAGGATTCAACACTTCTTTTGGAAGCATGTTGATCCTAATCACCTAGAATATTCGTGGAACAACTATAGCCTAAAAGTTAAGAATTACTACATCAAACTTGATGAAGGGGTTGGGAAATTCTTAGAACATTACCAAGATGATGTTTTAACTTTTCTCTTATCTGACCATGGCTTTTGTCCAGTAGCGAAAGAAGTGATATTAAACAGCTACTTGCAAGAGTTCGGACTCCTAAAGTCAACGCAAGGAAGAGTTGATTTAGAGAATAGTAAGGCAGTATCTTATGGCTATGGCGACATATGGTTAAATGTCGAAGGGAGAGAGCCTATGGGCTTTGTTAAGCCAGGAGAAGAATACGCCAAGTTAAGAGATGACATAATAGCGTTTCTAGAAGAAATATCAATCAATGGAACACGTCCTATTAAGGAAGTGAAGAAACGGGAAGAAGTATACTGGGGTCCTTATTTGGAGGGAGGCCCTGACTTGGTGACTGTCTTTAAAGCTGGATGGCAGGCTGCACGAAGACCTGAAATAGTAGCAAAATCGGAGAGTCATGAGTATGTTAATGATGAACTGAGATGGAGTGGGGGACATGATGGAACTCATGATCCTCTTGATGTTCCTGGAATATTTGGAGTTCTTGGATCCAAAATAAGGAGAAATGTGAAGTTGAGGGTCTATCTCTGCGATTTAGCGCCAACAATACTCAATGCAATGGGTCTACATGCACCTTCAGATATGGATGGGAAGAACATTCTATCTCCTAAAAATTTGTGAAAGAATACACACATACGATTTTAAGTTTGCAGCTCATCGATTCGATGACCTCTTAATTACAACTACTGGAATGAGGATATATGCTACCAATTATTGATCCAATAAAGTAGGAAATATGCTCGATTAGAACTTGACTTATCTTTTTTGGATCTCTCTATATGTAGCCTAGGCTCCTTAGCCGTTGCTTAATCTCCCTCTCTTCTTCGGGGGTATAGACCTGCTCTGATTCCTCTTCTTTCACAACTTCTCTTAGCACGAACTCCACGTACTCTTCTACGCTCTTGAACTCTTCATGGCTTGACTTTACTCTACGCTTGATTTCCTCGTATAGGTCTCTTGGTATATAGATCGGGGTTTTGTTTACGGTCAACTCGGGTATGCCTCCCATCTCAGATTCTCTGAGGCTTAATTATCTTTTAGATTTTTGAATTAGTAAAGTTATCGCTTTATCTATTTTTAGTGAGGAAATAAGATTGATGGTTTAATGTGAACGAATGTATCTACCTATGAGACCTTTTAGTAATCCAGTTGAAACAGCTAAGAAAATCGTCACTTTTACAGCTGGACCTAGGAGAAAGGAATGAAATTTTCGAGTTTTCCAATAAAGAGAGATACCAGACATTATCAAATAACAGCATATCAGGCTACAGAGAAATAAAAAGAATAAATAACTGAATATGGAAGACAGAAAAATGAGCGTTAAAATTATGAAATATACGAAGAAGAGTTTTAGATAAATTTTTAGTTTAGTTATTAAACCAGCTTTTGCGTCCCATTCAGCATAAGAGGAATATTGTGAAAATAAGCTTTTCAGGGAGTTTCTTGGTGGCCAATAAACCTTAGCGTTCTTTACTAGAGCAAATTTATATCCCAACTTCAGTGCTTTCAGATCGAAATATGTGTCTTCAGCCTTCTCCAGGTTTTCTGGATATCCACCAATTTCCTTCCAAACGTGTTTTTTGAAGGCTACGGATCTGCTTGATGGGAGGAATGTCTTCGCATTCAGATGGTCAATTTTGGGGTATTGCAGCTCGATGATAGCTCTTTGTAAGAGAGATTCTGCAGTTCCAACATAGACTCCACTTACGAATTCAGCTTCTTCCTCACGAAAGCTCTTCAGTAGGTTTTCTAACCAGTATCTGTCTAAAATTACCCCTGCGTCTGTGCAAGCGATTATATCCGATGACGCAGACTCTACTCCAATATTTCTTGCCCTTGCACGGTTTGCGCCGTCGATTACCATTAATTTATAGTTTTGTCGATACTTGATGAACTTCGCTATTATATCTGTGGTTTGGTCGGTTGACCCTCCGTCTACTATAATCGCTTCAAACGAATTAAATGTTTGAGTTTCTAATGATTCTAACAGCTTGAGAATCGTCTTTTCCTCATTCTTAACAGGAATGACAATAGTAACTATTGAAGAATTGGATTTGGATACCTTGATGTCCTCCTTATTAATCCAATACAAATATAACTGAATTTAAATATTATACGAGCTAACAGGATCAGAAAAGGCTTGTGGAGAATTGTTAAAGGGTATAATGGAACGAAGAATTTGTCGTAGTTCGACATTCCTCATAGCTGTGGCGTCTGCCCTGTTAGCATTGGTTGCGCAACTTTATCTTTTTGAGTTAGAGATTTCAGTGCCTATAAGCCCCGTTTTTCGTTCCTGGGGGTTCATTACAAGGCTCTTTTCAGAGTTTGCACCCATTTGTCTATCCATAATCATGTTAGTGTGGATCAAGAAGGGAAGGTTAGACAAAAGTAAAGACGGGAAGGATGGGATACCATTTGTTACCTTTACAATACTATGCTCTGTCCTTGCAATCCTGATATTACTCAGAGTTGAGGATGCATATGCAATGATTACCCATCCATATGCCACAGCTACTACTGTAGATGTTATTAATGCGTGGGTGTGGACCAGAGTTATCTTCTACAGCTTGCTTTCACTGCTGTTAATCGGTCTTTCTGCGTTATTCTATGGGAAGAGGGGGTTATGGATTCTACTCGCCACATCAATAATTCCTGTGTTCTACACTTTCAACAATGATATGGTTGTGAATGCAACGAAGCTACCTAGCCTAGCTTTTCTCTCTCCCATCTATTACTTCATAATATCTTTCGGTAAATTGGAGACCATAGTTATTGGAGGACTGTTAAACCTCTTCGGAGTCCCAGCTCTGGTAAACGCCAACATCTTTCCATACAGCATAATCATGGGGGGCACGGTCTACCTAGTTGATTTACCTTGTATAGGTTGGGAAGGAGTGGTCGGCTATTCAATTATTTTCACGAATTTTATGGTGGAAATAGTAACGGAAAACCGTATGAGGGTTTTGTGGGTAATATTAGGTTTCTTCGGCACCATGGGAATCAACTTTATCCGTTTAGTAATAATATTCGCTGCTGGAGCCATTGGGGGAGCCTCCGTTGCAGATTTAATCCACAGTCATGTTGGGGACATACTCTTTCTCGTATGGATTTTAGGTTTCCTGTATCTGATTCATAGGTTTAATGAAAGAAAAAGTAAAAGCAACCAAGCACAGAAGTAACCATTACAGCTTTAATTTGCTCTGGTGTGCTGTTACTGTAAAGTTGCGATGTAAGAATAGATTTCAAATTTTTTTACAAAAGAGATAGATGACAGTTCCAAAGAGATAATTAAGGACAGAAATGTGTTTTGCAAGTTTTTTCATAAGATAAAGGAGGGGTCCTATAGGCGATTTGGTCCAATTCTTAGATAGTGGTCTTATTTCTTCGCCAATAAAAAATATTTTACATTTTGAAAGATCTATCAGCGATGCTAAAGTTTTTCTATTATAAACTTCGGGAGGTTCCTCACAATGGGAAATTGGGGGGGAATTAAGTATCTTGTCTCTGATAAATTTAGGGATATATGTCACTGGCAATAAAGAATGTATTTCAATTGGAAAGAATCCATTAGGTACGGTGATAATAAAGATGCTTTTTGATTTCAATACACGAATTGCTTCGTTTATAACTTTTCTTGCTTCTTCACGAGTACTTGGTTCCATGCCCACACGTGGACTAATATGCTCCAATACGTCAAGGCAAAATATAAAGTCGAAGGTATCATCTTGAAAAGGAAGGAATCTGCCGTCTGATATTATAAATGGAGGATAATAATGGTGAAGAGCATTGTAGGATCGAGCAATTTGACACTCGGCTTTATACGGACCAACTCCTATAGGTTCTCCACCCCCCATACTGGTTTTAACACATAGCCAACCCCATCCACTGCCAATATCAAGAATCTTTTTCCCACAGAATGATCCAACTTTTTCAGAAATGAAGCGAAAATCTTCAACCATCCGACAGTCTTCCGAATATTTGTAAACATTTTGCCGCATCCTTCCTTTATCCATTGTACGAATTTCGTCGTATGGCTTTTTGTAAAATTCTTCTATTTGCCGTCTCCTTATCATAGAGTCCACCATCAGGTTTTTTTTCAGGTATTAAATTGAACCAAGCATGTTATTGGTAATATTAGAAGTGG
>JAUWWH010000043.1 GCA_030617005.1 Candidatus Bathyarchaeota archaeon
AAGAGTGCTGGGTTAAGAGAAGACCACCAAAAACAGAAGATCGCCGCAGAAGAGAATATCCCCCGAGAAGACCGTCACCGGCTCCAAAAAATGTTGATCTCCAAATTTTGGATGAATTAAAACGTATTCGGAAGCTTCTAGAGACGGGGCAGTCGGACTGAGAGTTGGAAACGATGTCGATCGATCGATGGTGACCATTCATGTCTTTCCTGAATGTCCTCAATCCGCCCAGATTCTGTAATTGATCTTAATCTTTGATTGTGTATTGTCCTGCGTCTGTTGCATCTGAGTATCCTTTTTCACCATAAATAAACACTTGTTTATATGGAAATCCTCTTCCTGTAAGTCGATCGAAAACGTGAACTTTTTCTCCGTGCTCTTCTTTAAGCTTGATTAAGTATTCCTCAAATTCCTTTTTTTTAACGGTTTTCAATTACTCCATTCTCTCTCAAGCAGTAGCTTCTTCTGCACATTTCTGACAATAATACAGTCCATAAGCACGTGTGTAGTTCACTATCATTTATGATGTTGAGTAGTATGTTGGGAGTCTGAACGTAATTATAATGGATTACGATGGCTTAATGTGTAGAGACTGTATTATCGAACTCGATGATCAAAGAGTGAAGACTTCCTCAATAGTCTTTACCCTCTGGCGTACACGCGCGCTACTGGTTGATCTACCATATAGCTGCTAGTCAAACCGTTGAATAGTTAGAATCTCTTGATTCAGCTACAATCTTCGTGTTATAGCACTAAACCGAATCATAATTCAAAAGAGGTTTCTAGCTACTTGGCTGGATAGCAGGTTAGGTATCTGGCTGGAAGATGGCTAAACAGTTTGACTTAGGTCATTACTTAGATCGATCGATCAAAATGGACAGAACTGCTCAAAGAAGAAATTGACATTACCCTCCTATTTTTGAAGATCTAACGAAACCCTCTTAAGAATTAAGCAAAAAGAGGAAACCGCCATGAAACTCTTAGTTACGGGCGGGCCTGGTTCCGGTAAATCTACGGTTTTTATGAAGATCGTGGAAAAGCTAAGAAACAAAGGCTTAAGGATAGGGGGTATAGTCACACCAGAAATACGAGTAAGTGAACCAGTCATAAGAAAGCTGGCAACGATCCTAGAGAATATTGGAGTCCTGTTTTCAGAGGAAGCATTGGAATATGTCAGTATACTGGAAGAAAAACGTGAAAGACAGAGACGCTAAAAAAGTCGCAAAGAAAATATTATGCATACAAAAGAAGTTCAATTCACATAATCGATGATTGCATAAGACTAAAGAAGAGAATCAACCTCAAGAAATCCTTAACATGAACTTAAAATAGTGTGTTTTCAACAGAATAGATTGATGGTGTAGTTAATGAAAAAAATTAGGCCTATTGTAAAAATACACAATACTCAAGGACATAAGACAAAAGAAGGATATGGCTTCAGTCTTGAAGAAATTAAACAAGCAGGCTTAACTCTCCATATAACAAAGCTGGGAATACCTATCGATAAACGGAGAAGAACAGCTCATTCAGAAAACATTCAAACTCTTACAAACCACTTCAAATCACTCATCCCTCTCACCGAGATAAAAGGCATTGGAAAAGCAATAGAAGAAGAACTAGGAAAAGAAAACATTTTAGACATTCATGATTTGGCTTTTGCCAACATCAAGACTCTAACTGAAAAACTGTCTCATTCGAAGAAAACGTTGGAGAACTGGCAAAGTGAAGCCAAAAAACTGTTAAGAAATCGTTAAAAAATGGCAAAAACTTCTTATTGAAATTCCAAAGTGTGTGACCAACCTGCAATACCCTTGATCGATAGATAAGAGGTACATATTCAAACTTCTCTAATTCGATATTAACTACTAAAAAACTAATCGTTACAATCCAAATAATTTTTCAAACAATTCAGTTGAATTTGATTCTAAGTATTCATCATCGCAACGATGATTCTCTTATTCATTCTCTTGAGACGTCGACGTTGAACATTTTTCGTTGCACTGTTGAATATCATAGTGATAACATATCCTAATCATACAAGTTCATGAGTATCATTGCTTATTGAAAGTAGTCGTATTCAATATCCTAATCTAGTATAGAATATGGTACAACGCAAAACTAGGAATGACGTCTTAAAGGCTTTGCATTTTTTTAACACGCGATCTAAAAAAAGGGAATGGTATATTCGAGTCCAGACGCTGGTTGTCCCCGGGCTATCATACTTCTCTATTTGGTATCAACATCTCCCATTTCTATTATCTGTAAAAAATTAGGATATTCCTTAGAGATTGTGAGGGGAAACCAATTTTTATATTGGGGGAGAGTTGTGAGTAATGTTACTCTTCCCCGAAATGAACGAAGTGAATGATGGTTTGTCAAAGATGAATTGCTTGATGAAGGCGGGAGGTGTGAGTTTTGTCTAAAAATTGTTTCTCACTAGTTTAGCAACAAAGAAACCACTACAATCATGTATATGTGGATACAGTCTCTGACATTTTGTTAGGTCTCGTAAGCCTGAGACACCGAGCTTGGGCGTTGTGTCTACAAGATCTAGCTCTGGATGTAGTTCAAGGAGTTTTTCTACTATCATTTCATTTTCTTCCACCGTGATACTGCAAGTTGAGTATACTAAAACCCCGCCTTCTTTCACATACTTCAAGGATTCGTTCAACATTCTCCATTGAATAGTTGACATCACGTTAACAGAATGTTTCGTGATTCTCCATCTAGCAGAGGGCGCTCTACTAAATACACCAGTACCGGAACAAGGTGGATCCAAAAAAACTAGATCAGCTGAAATCTTCAATGGAAAAGATATCTGTGCATCCAAAATTATTGGAACAGCTATCTTGACTCCCATTCTCCTAGTCTCTATATTCCAGATCCGCATCCTCCTCTTTGAGTAATCAATAGAATAGATTATGCCTTCATTCTTCATCAGCTGAGCAAAGTAAGTTGTTTTTCCTCCAGGTGCAGCACATATGTCTAGAACGGTCATTCTTGGTAAAGGGTCAGCTACTTCCACAACTAGACTGCTGGCTTTATCTTGTATATAGAAGAGACCATTGCGAAAACTACCTGTTTTTACAAGAGGTTTTGTGGTCTCGACTACTTTATAGGTATATCTGAGTTGATTAACTTCTTCAAGGACAATATTGTCTTCCGTCAATTTTCTAAGCAGAGACGTTTTAGTTCCTTTCAATGGGTTTATTCTTATGTATGTTGGTAACAACCTGTTAGAACTTTCTAGGAATTTAAATGCTTCGTTTTTACCGAGCAGATGCATACTGTAACTAACAAACCAAGTAGGATGACCTGTTACTAAACCAATTCTTTCTTCAAGGTCTAAACCTTTCAGTATACTCTCAGATTCCATTTTGAGTATCTTGTCAAGAGCCTCTTCTACCTCTTGTAAATCACGCCAGCCTAAAATCGAACGTCCCATGATAGCCATATTCTTCGCATTCTTAAAACCTCCCTTCACAAACTTTGTCTGATAAATATACAGGCGAAGAAAAGCTCTTACACCAAGATTGAAATGTTCCAATGAATGAGGAACTAAGGCTATATTCGCAAATCGATCGATAAAATTTTTTCTACGCATCGTTTCATAAACTAGCTTGTGAGCAAGTCCAATGGCTTCAGAATATTTAAATCTCAGCTGCTTAACCGTTTTCATTAGTGCCAAACGTTCACTAATTCCCTGCAGTTCCATCCAACTCAGGGACTCAATAGCAACTGTCCATGCCTCTTTCAGCAATATACTCGTCACATCACAAGGAATGGGGTGTTATTAAAACACTCTTGTTGGAGTAAAGCTTATTTCAGTATCTGTTATCTTTGCGTTAGAAGTAACATCTACTCCATCCACCATTATGAATACGGTCTCAACGTTTATTCCTGAGTAGTCATCGCTGAAAGAAGCGCTGATTGCTGGTTTACCCATATTGATTTTTGTTCTTTCTGCTGGAGTCAATTTTGAAATGGTTGGATTTGAATCGTCTGGATATGAGAATATGCTTAAATGTATTGATCAAAAATCATTGGTGTTTCCACAGGTCAGAATCTCATTGACGCCATCATTATCCACATCATCTACATGAATATTATGAGCTTGAGTCGGAGTGGAATTGGTTGACCACTCTAAGCTGTTCTTATGAGTTAGATCAGAGACATAGTTCCAAACGTTGAATTGAGCATTGTTCTTTATGTTCCATTCTACAGTCATTACATCTTTTATGTTGTCTCCATCCATATCAGTCACAAAAACATATTTTGCCAATGTGCTGTCAAGACTATACCATTCTACGGTATTTTCAAGGATTAGAGATCCCCAACTCCATGCACGAAGCTGAGCAAGCTGGAGTACACCATTATGTGAGGTTCCAGACGTGAAGATTCTATCTTCGTCAATAAAGACGCCGAGGGCCTGTGTGTTACCGATGGATTCCCATTCTTCACTGGCTTCAATGGTCAAGTTTGATTCATATTTCCAAATCCACAATTCAGCCCACTGATGATCATCGACAAATGGAACTTTATCCCAGAAATATCACACTGTAGCTATCCTCATTTCTCCCTCTAGCAATCCTAATGCAACATTTTCTGCAACAAAATTGTCTGCTTGACTCCATCTTACAATAGTCTCTAAAATAAAATCTGAGCCAGCAGAATCAAAACTCCAAATAATCACTAGTAATGATATTTATCATCAAATCCTACTCCTTATGTGTGCACCTAAAGTGTTTTTCTTTTTTACTGTATGATAAACCGTTAGGCTGCTTGATAAATAATACTGTGTTTGTTGAAAACGCATACAACAAACCGTTTGTATGTATTAAAAACTAAAAAAAGGAGGATGGGTATCTTCGAGTCCAGATGCTGGTTTCCCCCGGGATATCATTCCTCTAGCGCGAATTCATACTGTACACGTTGTGTTGTATCCTCAATTCTAGTTGTTCTAGGTTTTGAACTTCTTCTAAATTTGGGTTTATCTTATTTTTCAGTTTTGGAGACTAAGAAACTGGAACTATTATTTCGAGTCTGTATTCAAAGTAAAGATTTATATGAGTATTTACCCCTCCCCCTTAGGGGGGGGGGTTTGTTGATTTCAATTCACAAAAAGAGAAAGAATGTCTTAAGCAGACTTTCAATGATTGAAGGTCACGTTGGCGCAATAAAGAGGATGATAGGGGAAGACAAGCCGTGTCCTGATCTATTACATCAGATCACTGCAGTTCGTGCAGCATTGGATAAAGTTGGACAAATTCTTCTGGAGGACCACCTTGAGACTTGTCTGGTGGAATCTGTGAAGGAAGGGGATCATGAAAAATATCTTTTAGATCTGAAGGAAGCTCTTTCCAAATTCTTCTGAAAAAAGCAAGGTTAGGAGATTGAATCAAGATTGGATAAAAAATGGAAGATGCTTCTTCTGGTCACATCCACAACTCTTGCTGCCATAAGCTGGTTCTCATCAGTATTAACCCTCTTACCGTACTCAACTAGCAATCTTCTAAGCTTGGTTGCTGCAATTCTCAGTGTATTCTTCATCGCTCATAGCGCAATAACATCACTATTTCAGGGTGTTTTCGGAATCGACATACTTGCGACGATAGCTATCTTATCCTCAATTGCTGTCGGTGAGTATGTAGCGGCTGCTATTGTAGTGCTTATGTTAGGCGGGGGCGAGATACTTGAGGATTACACTTCAAGGAGAGCATCTAAGTCTATTCAAAAGTTGATAGAAGCTTCACCAAAGAGTGCTGTTGTCATCAGAGAAGGAGAAGAAATAGAGGTCCCAGTGGAAGAAGTGAAAGTGGATGAAACTGTAATTATTAGATCTGGTGGAAAGATCCCTGTTGATGGTATTGTCTTGAAGGGAACCGTTAGTGTAAATCAATCCTCTGTGACGGGGGAGTCGATGTCAATTGAAAAGTGCGTGGGAGATACGGTTTTTGGTGGAACGATGGTAGAGTTAGGAGCTGTTGAAATCAGAGTCACAGCAATAGGCGATGAGAGCATCTATGGTCGAATCGTGAAGATGGTAATGGAAGCAAAGGAACATAAAGCTCCCATCGAGAGAGCAGCTGATAAGTATGCGAAGTATTTCACTCCGATTATACTTGCTTTAGGGGTTATTATCTACTTTTTCACTCGTGATATCTTCAGGGTGGCATCCATTTTCGTCATAGCATGCCCATGTGCTCTTACCCTTGCAACACCAATGGCAATTGTTTCTAGTATTGGAAACGGTGCTCGAAAAGGGATATTGATAAGAAATGGAGAGAGTTTGGAGAATCTAAGTGAAGTGGATGTATTAGCTTTGGACAAAACAGGAACTATCACCGCTGGATTTCCTGAAGTAGTTGTCGTGAAGGGGTTCGGGCACTCAGACCTTGACGTTCTAAAATTAGCGGCTACAGCTGAGAAGTATTCGGAACATCCCTTAGCTAAAGCTATAATGATAAAGGCAAAGGAGAAAGAAGTTTCTACTGAAGACTGGACTGACTTCAAGGTACATCCAGGTCTTGGGGTTCGAGTAGAAACCTCTAAGGAACCAATTACCGTAGGGAATGAGAAGATGATGCAAAAATATTCTGTATCCCTTAGCAACAAAGTGAATGTATGGCTTAAGAAATATGAAGTTGAGCGGACAGTGGTCCTTGTAGCGAAGGGGAGTGAGGTGATTGGATTAATTCAGGTTGAAGATGCAACAAGAGCTGATGCGAAAGAAATGTTGACAGAAATAAAAAAACATTATATTAGTAAAACTATTATGTTGACTGGAGACAAAGAATCTGTAGCAAAAAAGATCGGGGATAAGATAGGCGTGGATGAGGTGACCTTTGACTTGCTACCCACTGAGAAAGTTGATTATATAAAAAAGTTACAGGCTCAAGGTCTTAAAGTCGCTATGTTAGGCGATGGTATAAACGACGCTCCAGCATTAGCAACGGCCGACGTAGGAATAGCGATGGGGCTTTCTGGTACAGATGTAGCAATAGAAACTGCAAGTATAGTATTG
>JAUWWH010000191.1 GCA_030617005.1 Candidatus Bathyarchaeota archaeon
TGTTCACTCAAGGATAACTGTGAGTCATCTTAACATTTTTGATTTGACATTACGAACGACATGTTGCGAATCTACTCTAAGCTACCAATATTTGAATACTGAATGAATAAAAATTGGGGCTAGTAATTAGATAAAAACATTTTAAAGAAATATGGAATGATGTAATTACACTAAAATTTACTGTTTATACCAATAAGCCTAAATTAATTTTTTAATTACAGCATCTAAAATTTTCAAGTAAAATTTATAAAATAAATACAAACACTTCACTTTGTATATTAAATTAATTGAATATCCAAATTAGAGTTTGGTTTGCGGGAGACATCGACGGGTTTGTGAGGTTATACTTCTCCTTGACGTCTTTATTGATTTTATCTTCTTTCGATTAATTCGATAAGAATTCCATCCGGATCTTCGATGAAGGCTATCAATCCTCCGGTAGGACTAAGTCGATAAGGTTCATCTGTGATAGTAACTTTTTCTCTTCGCATCATAGAAACGGTTTCTTCCATATTCTTGATTTGAAATGCAAGATGATCAAATAGGCGGTCATCATATTCAGCTTGAATAAATTTCTTCTGGTTTCGATAGTAAGTGAGTTCAAGTCTGGACCCTTTCCCTTCAGGATCTTGGAGGAATGCAATTTCAGCATTGTTTTGCGGTATCTCGCGTCGTCTTAGAAGTTTGAGACCTAAAAATCTGGTATAGAAATCGATTGATTGATCAATGTCGCTTGTTCGAATACTAGTATGAATCAACATTATTTTTCATCCCACATATTTGTTTACAACCTATTTTTTAATAACTCACTAGTTAGTGATTAAGTTTATTGATAATAATATTTTTACTTCGATTTTATTCTACATAACCAAGACTCAGCTGGATGTTTTAGAAACCAAAATAGTTATTTCATATAAATAAAAAAGAGGGAAGTTGCGGGAGATGTCTCCTGCGGTCGCGAATTCACATCTCACCCTGACATTTTTCAATAATAGTGTAGTATTTCATGTCTGATTCAGAATGTGATAACCCTATCGCTCTCCTGTATCAGAGTATACAGATCCCTCATAGGTGAGATGGGACAGGTTTTTGTCTCCTGCTGGTCTCTAATTTCCATACAGGTTCCACAGGCAAATATTTTACTCTCGCTATCGATGAATGCTTCTATTTGCTCGTGGACGTTAAAAGGGGCGATCACTATTGATTGAGATTCCATCCTGTCCAATCAGGAAAATTTGGACTTCATCGCCTTCTTTAATACAAAAGTTTGCTAGATGAAAAGTGTTCCAAGCAGTTTCAGCATCTTTTTGTAGAGGTTACGACACCTATCTTCATGAATGTCATCTAGCTATTCGAATCTATTTACTATTTTTTTTAAACCCGTAGCTAGCTTTGGGCTGGTTACCTCCGGGAGATTCGAAAATGTATCCAAAGATGGAGAAAGATAAAACTCTCTTACTTTTAACATGAGACTTTAAACTATAAAAATTCTCAAAAAAGGGTGGGCGGGGATACCTATATCCAGACGCTGGGGTCCTCCGGGTAACTAGTACGCATGTACTGTACTGCTCTTTTTTTCTTCTAAACGTTAAAAATTATGAATGGTTTAGAGCTAAAGAGTTCTTTATGTAAAAAATATTTTGAGTTGGAATGAGGTTGGGGTTATTCTTACTTCACTTTATAGTATGTTTATTCTTCTCATGTTCTCGATTATTTCTCTATTAACTAGGGAACAATAGACCCACTTTCCTTTCTTTGTACGATTAATAATGCCTTCGTTTTCTAATATTCGGAGATGATGAGATAGATTTGGCTGCGTCATATTAAGGGCTATCATTAACTCGCAAACACACATCTCTTTAACCCTTAACAGTTTCAATATTTGTAGCCGTTTTTGATCCGATAAAGCCTTGAAAAATCGGCTCTGCTTCTTCACAGTTTCAACACTTGCAACCTCTCGAGTTAATTGAATCAATTCTTTTCTGTATTCCTCTGCATCCTCAGCTTGACAAATATCTGACTCGATTAATCGCTGTAATCTCTGATTAACTCTCTCCATCGTGTTGCCTCAACATTGGTTCTTAAAAATGTCTTTAATAAGGTTAAAGAAATGGTACATATCAACATATTTAAAAACGTTTATATGAATGTTTTGGGAAATATGTGTAAAAAACAGAGGCAAGATATGATGAACGGGGACTTTGAAGTTCAAGTCACTGAAGTCCAGCTCAGTTTCTTCGAAAAGTACCTAGCAATCTGGGTCGCTTTATGCATGGGAATCGGACTGTTGCTATCACAGTTTTTTCCAGCCCTCAGTAACGCGTTCAACAATTTACAAATTAGCGGGATATCGATCCCCATCGGCATATGTCTCTTCTTGATGATGTACCCGGCTCTCCTAAACCTGCAGATAGGAGAATTAAAAAAATTAATGCATAATCCAAGACCAATCATCTTGACAATTTTCTCGAATTGGATATTAGCTCCATTAGTAACCGCTTTCCTAGCTTACTTCTTTTTAGCTGGTCACGATCAATTGATTGTGTCATTGATCTTACTTGGTTCTAGCCCCTGTACTGCGATGGTGTTAGTGTGGGGTGGTCTCGCAGGAGGGAACCAGGAACAGAATTTCATCAATACCAGCTTAAACACGGTAACAATCATGTTTCTTTACGTTCCTATTGTCTCGCTCTTAACTGGGATTCAGAACATTCAGCTTGACAGTGTCGCTCTCCTCTTATCCGTGTTTGTTTTTATCGGAATTCCGATGGTGTTAGGTTACTTCTCTAAGAAGTATATCACGCGAACAAAGGGAGAGATGTGGTTCCTCGAAGTTTATAGACCGATCGTGGGGAAAATTGCGATACTAGCGCTCTTAACTACCTTAATAGTGTTATTTTCGCTGAATGGAAGTGTTCTCATCCAAAATCCCGGGGAGATGATTCTCGTCTCGGTTCCCTTACTACTCGGATTTGTCATCATTATGGGAATCAACTTGTTCATCACTAAGTTTATGGGCCTCCGATATCAAGAAGCAATAATCTCTGTGATTATCGGTTCGTCCAGTCACTTCGAGATCGCTATCGCAACCGCTATTACTCTATTCGGTCTAGGCTCTAAAGCTGCACTGGGGACAACAATGGGTCTGTTTTGGGAGGTTCCAATAATGCTCGGCTTAGTGTATCTCGGCAAAAAACTAAATAAAAAAGGTTTTTGGAATAAATGAGCGGTAGGTAAGTTATAAGCGTTCATAAGGAAGAATAAAAGTTACAGTCAATAGAGGTTCTGACCTTAGACTGTTTCAAGGAGTACGTGCATACCTATTATATCAAGACGGTGTATCGCCTTTTCATACTCAATTCACAAGCACTTTTAGAATGGTTAAAGGCGCCTGAAAATCGCCCTTCACTTATTTAATACTAACATTTTACGGTTTAGACCAA
>JAUWWH010000237.1 GCA_030617005.1 Candidatus Bathyarchaeota archaeon
CAACTTTGCGAGAATTAATGAATATAAATGAGGTGTAAACGTTTAATGGGTTTAGTTATTACCTTAAGTGGTTTACATGGCACAGGTAAGACGACATACGCTAAAACTCTCTCAAAAATCTTCAAGATACGTCATATCTCTATAGGAATACTTTTTCGCCAAATAGCTGCTGAAAAGGGTATCTCCATCTCAGAACTTACCCAATTAGCATCAAGAAATGATAAAATTGATCAGTTACTTGACGAAAGAACTAGAATGGAAGCAGAGAGAGGCAACGTTATAATAGATGGATTATTAGCTGGTTGGATAGCGCTCAAATCTGCTGATATTAAACTCTATTTAACGACCTCAAATACTATACGGTTCTCAAGAATTGCAATACGGGAAAACATCTCCACAATAAAGGCAAGGAAACTAACTCTGTTTAGAGAAGAAATTGAGAGAAAGAGATTTATAAAATATTATAACCTTAACCTCGATAATTTGACAATATACGATTTAATCTTAAATACTGAATTGCTTTCTATTGAATCGAATGTTATGATCATGAAAAACTTCATTCAAGAATATGTAAAATTACATGGAGGGATATAAAATACCAGCTATAGAAATTGGGCGAATCTGTACAAAAATAAAAGGAAGAGAATCAGGAAAAAAGTGTGTTATTGTAGACATCATCGATAAGTCTTTTGTTCTCATCACAGGACCTGAGACTTTAACAGGAGTAAAAAGGAGAAGGGTTAACGTGCAGCATATTAGATCTACAGAAAATAGTGTAACCATTAAACGAGGATCTAGCGATGAGGATGTCATTAAAGCATTGGAAACTGATGAAAAAATTGAGGATATGAAAGTCAAGATAACACTAGAAGTTTAACCCACTAAATTCCACATTTTTTATTCAAATCTTCCACATGATAAACTTTTTGTCGATGTCGGAATAATTGTTATCTACATTGATAAACCAGAATATTGAGGATAAGTTAATGACAGTTCCACCATGGGATGTTAAACGCGAACTAATCATAAAAGCTGAGGAAGAGACTAATCCCACTTATGGTTGTATCCCAAAAAATCGAAATATACCCGATCTTATTAAGTATGGTTTAGTGAACTTAGATAAACCAAGCGGACCAACAAGCCATGAGGTTGTAGCTTGGGTTAAAAGAATCCTCAAGATTGACCGTGCGGGACACGGTGGCACTCTGGATCCTAAAGTAACCGGGGTTCTACCCATTGCTTTGGAGGAAGCTAGAAAAATTCTTGGAATATTTCTCCTCTCTATTAAGGAATACGTATGTGTTATGCGTATACACGGAGAAATTCCCGATGAAAAGATTAAACAAGTGATAGAAGAGTTTGTGGGGGAGATTTACCAGAAACCACCCCTTCGTTCTTCCGTTCGTAGGAAGGTACGAATAAGACGTATCTACTACATTGAAGATCTTGAGTTTATAAGACGGAGAACACTCTTCAGGATTGGCTGTCAATCAGGAACATATATTCGAAAATTATGCTCAGACATTGGAGAGATTTTAGGGATAGGAGCTCATATGGAAGAGTTAAGACGAACTAAAACAGGGTCATTCAATGAGAATGAGAACCTCATAACGTTATATGATCTAAAGGGTGCCTATGATTTATGGGTGACTAAGAAAGACGAATCCTGGTTGAGAAAAATAGTGCAACCAGTAGAGAGGGCGTTAAAGCCTATTCCGAAGTTATATCTCCGTGATTCTGCAGTTGACTCCATATGTCATGGTGCTAAACTTGCGGTTCCTGGAATTTCCAAACTAAATACGGGTATTACACGAAATTCTACTGTTGGCTTTTTCTCTCTAAAGGGGGAGTTAGTTGCTCTTGGTAAAGCTGTCATGTCTACTGAGGAGATATTAAATAAAGATCATGGTATTGCTGCCAATACAACGCGAGTAATTATGAGCAGAGGCACTTATCCTAGGATGTGGTAGATTTTTTTTTTTAAAAAAGAGAATCCTTCCTTTTTTGGAAATAGACTTAAGAGTGGTCTCTTTTATTTCTCTAATTAGCCGGGGTAGCCCAGATCTCCAAAAGGGGGAGGGGAACCTGGAAAGGCGCAGGCCTGGAGTCTTCAAGGACTGAGAGTCTGTGATCCATCCGGATCGCGTGGGTTCAAATCCCACTCCCGGCGCCATTATACAGATATGTAGTAACTGTTTACAATTTTTTTTACTTAATGATTCATTTTTTAATCTTTTTTTGGTTTTATGTTACCAAAACTTCAATAATCATCTTGCCTTTGTAAATATAAAGTTCTAGTACGCTTCCCTCTTTAATTGAAAGTACATCTCTTATCTTTTTAGGGATTGATATTCTTCCACCTGAAGTAACTATGGTGCGAGATCGCAAGTTAGAAACCATTTTATCACCATTACGTCATTTCGACGAAATACCATAATACCTTATAAATGTTTTATTTTTAGTTAATCTAAACTTTTATCTACTGTCCTAGGTTAGGCTCAACTTTTCAAGCATGTATAACTTAATGATTTTTAAGAAAATAGAAGATTTACTGATATGTAAATCTAATACGCCGCATTTTCTTCAATTAGAACACATTCTCTATTCTGTATGCTTAACAAGAGCCGATATAAATTCCATAATCCGTGGTGTAGGTATTCTTGCTCCACAGGCTTTAGGGTGACCTCCACCAAAACCATCAAACTTTTTAGCTAACTGAGAGGTTATCTTTCCCAGATCCAATTTTATACTTGCTCTCCTTCTTATTGATAAATCTGAAACCTGCATTTGTGGGTTTGTACGATAACTGATTCCTATAGTTGCATCGCATACGTCCAAGAGTAAGTTGGCGATTGCACCTGGAGAGTCTTCTATTAC
>JAUWWH010000227.1 GCA_030617005.1 Candidatus Bathyarchaeota archaeon
CATCTAAATCTTAAAATATAGTCTGATCTATGCTTAACCTGGTATCTTTCACATGTTTTTATTATAGGACCGAGTAAATTGATGCCCAGAGATCTCATTATACAATATTTATGGTAACAGTTGTGAAGTTCATCTACAGAGGCTTTATTCAAAGAATCATTATTATTTTTTCATCTATAGATGTTGATTATACTTTCACAATAAGGAACACTAATTCATAACAGTTTAAAGGTTTTAGAAACTGATATATTTTTGATGGAAATGCTTAGAAAACATCTCACTGTAGGAAAGATTTGGAGTGTTTCAGTCCTAATTGTTTACATCTGCATGATACTTCTAGGATATCGTAATTAGACGTTCCTGAGTAATCAGGGTCCTATAAGTGTCCAGTTTAAATGTAGAGGAACACCTCATCAAGCATCAAAGTACTCTTACAGGTTTCACCTGTTGTTCATCCTTTTTACACTTCTTGGTTCAATAATCAATAACTAGTGTCCACTAGGAGCTTAAGATGATAAAAATTCAGTTAATCTTGTTTGAGTCTTAAATATACGCAGTATTTCACTTTTCTCAAGCCATCTTATTAAAGGAATTCTCAATCGATTCTTCATTTCATCTAAGGCTTCTCCAAGTGTATTAAGTATGATTGGTTTTCTTCTCAATGCTTCTCGACAAATCTCTCTGAAACGCCAGACCCCGAGAGGAATCCATTCTGGATATACTTCCATAAATACTAGAGCTCCTGCTTGACGTTTTATCTGTTGTAAATATTCAAGAACGGGTAATCTAGTTGCATAGTATGCTCCTGCTAAATTAGATGCATACGATCTTCTTCCTTGTATAAGTTCGTAATTCATATCAGGAATCGGGTTAGGTGATATAAGCCAAGCTTCTTGAGCTTCAAACATCCATGAATTCGGAAAGAGGAGAATTTGAATGTTATTTGCTAAGGCTTTATGCCCAAAGATCATGAACTCGTTTATCCATGGATAATTTAAGACTTCTTTATGGATTGCCTTTCCAAGAATGTCATCTATAGCGGTTATACTCCACTCTGTAGGAACAAATCTTCTCTGTTTCTTAACACCTAATAATCCAATTGAAAACATCCTTGTAATCTGTCGTTGATTAATCTTGGAGTCGTAAAGTCTTACGATACCTTGCCCAGCTTTCAAATCAGTATCTGAGACAACATAATCAATTGCCTTTGGGACCTTAGGGTTTTCTGCTAAAAAGGCGCGTTTAATGGAAGCAGAGGGACCGGAGGGAGGTTCTCTAGAAGAAAAAACGATAGATAATTTAGGTTTCTTATTAAACCACATCTCAGTATCTGTTGGTTTGGATGCCATTACGATTTCTTGGAATGTTGAAAGAATTCTATTTGGATTTCTTGCTGCTTTAACATCTGTAACCCGTTTTCCTCTAACCAGAGAGAATCTGTACCGTAAAATCTCACTAAATGACTTATCTATCCAGCGTTCAGGTAAGTCCAAGATTGAGGCATCGTCTACTAAGACGGGTGGAACAAGAGGACCTGCTAAAATCTTTGGATAGTTCCATGATCCAACAAATACTGCTGGAGGTGAAGATCCAAAAATCTTTTCTTTAGAAAAACTACCTTCAAGGTCTGTAAAAGCTTTAGCTTTAAGGAGGATTGGGCAAATAGCTTTCTGGCAGAGTTTTTTATGTCCTCTACAGATAAAGCATAAACTTCTCTTTTCTTTTGCTGTGACTTTAAACAGTCTAACCTGAGTAACCATGGCTATCTCTCAACTTGGAAAATGATCCTTATCTAATTTTCTTTAAAGCTGCTTTAGCTAAAGCTTCTGTTCTTCCACTTCGTGAGTAATATAAAATTAAATCTTTAACCAAACTCTAATTCCTTTCGATTCAATAAATTTTTTTTGTAAGTTATGTTATGTAATCGTATATCTTGAATAAATAACATTTTTTATCTACATGTTCGTTTATAATTCGATTATCATATTTGTGGCTTCGATATAGGCCTTAATATTTCAGTGGTCTTCGTAGTGGAAAGCTTTCCCTTTTCTTTTGTGTATAGGTCTGGATCATTAAGAAGTTAAGTTAATAATTTTGTGTCAATGTCACAAAATTTTGAAAGAGAAGCTTTAATTCTTAACATTTTAATAATAATAAAGAAAGGAGGTAGTTATTGTTGTTTACAAAGTTACTTCCAGATCCATCAATAATGAATATTAAGGAAGTGTCAGTGAATATTCCTCTTACGAACTCTGCGTATTGATCCTTAACCTGAGTCTTATTTATAAAGAAATAGATATATGCGAAGTTTTTTAATTAAAGAACCCATTATTTCATCTATTACGCTTTAATAATGTAATAACATTGATTATGGATTCACTGGTAAAGTTAATGACATCCTAGAAATGTTTTTTTACGTAGTAAGAACGTCACGTAAGATAATGCTTCACTTTCCTCTTAAAAGAATCATATTATTGATCTTTTATGACTTGTAACTGTTAAAATTTTTAAACCTCTACACCTTCTTTCCTATTTATCCTTATTTATATGTGAATCGATAATGATAAAGATGATTCAACCTATTTATCGAAGAAGAAAAGGGTTAGTGTTGTTCCTTTTTCTATTTCTAATTCTTTTCCTTCAAACATCATCCATTTTCTATGCAGATGCTGATTCTAATTATGCTAATCTGCATGCTAATTCTCTAAATCAAGACCTAGTGATAGATCCTTGGGGTAATCTATTTTATTATCTTACTTATGACCTCTCCAATATTGAGGAGTCAATCATATATGAATTCGATTTTCAAGTACCACTGGAAGCTGAGGATGTGACAATTTACGATCATATTGGGACCTTGTATTATGATTTATCTGAGGGAGAAAGTGTTAAAAATTTAACGGTCACCCTTCGATATCCCCTAAGAGGGA
>JAUWWH010000071.1 GCA_030617005.1 Candidatus Bathyarchaeota archaeon
AATTTTTGTGTTTTTAAGATAGTTATCGAATTCCTCCACCATTTGTTTCTCTTTGAGGTTATATACAGCAAAAAGTGTTGGCATATTTTTTCTCCCTCCTCCAATTAAATTCTACATACCATCATGATATGTCTTTGATTAGATATTTAAACGCGTGCTAGGATTAAATTTTAATCCAAATTCTCTTGTTAGTCTTAATTATGCATAAGAATACTTAATAATAGTTTTTTTGAAAGAGTATTAGCTAATCCTAGTAGGTATTGTGTGATGAAGAGATAAGTTAGGATTATAGGTAAGAGTACTTTGGTAATATACACTAAGTAAAAATAGCTTCTCGACTCAACCCCGAGCATCAGCAAAATTATCTTGAGAATGATGACTCAACTTTACTCCCAAACTAATATTTAATCTTCAAACCCACACCAAAAATAAAATAAAGAAAATAATCGATAATAGTTATTTTTCCTGTTTGCTTTGCAGTTATGGTGATTGTGATTGTATTGTACCAAAAAGTCTCTGTATTATACATATAGACGTTATAGCTCCCTCCTGATTCTGAAAGAAGAATAAATTCACTTTCTGATGTACTAGATTGCTCCCATACAATTGAATCATCAGGTCCCAAAATCTTTATCGTAGGATACGTATTTCCTTCATATTCTTCATAAGAATAATATTCACAATCACTCGTATAACTAAATGAGAGCGTCCAACCTTTTTTAACAATAAATGTCGTAACTGCATAATCGTCCCATTCTATTGTATAGATTTGTGTACTAATTTCTTCTGTTACAGATATTAATGGGATATTTGGAATAATCAGAATTGAAATTACTATGATCCCAAAAAGGAGTATTTTTTTTGGATTCATTTTTTTTATCTCATGATATTTATTTACTCGCATCGTATCAATTTATGATATTAACATTCTTGGAATCCACATCGTTCGTTCATACCTAAGAAAATTGGCTAACATTAATGATTGTGTGAACGGCAAAAAAATTATCTTTTATATATAAACCGTTTTTTTACATTTAGTTTCTCAATCAAAATTCGTTCAGCTTCATTCACAAGAAAAGTATATTTCATTTTAGCTTCATTACCGCGTTTAAATTCCTCTTTTTCCTGACGATGTACAAAATAATTTCGTGCATCATTCAGCTTCATAATAGTGTCATATTCTTTCTTCTCAATTTTCTCCAACGTTAATAAATAACCAGCGATTTGTCTTAGATACAATCTTTTCAAAATATAATCAATAATCTTAGGCTTACCCTTTAACTCTTCAAGATAATTCCTAATTTCTAAAGACCCGTGACGTTCAAGTTGAGTAGTAGAAAGAACAATTGCCGTAAACCAATCACCTTTATTTCTAGAATCTTTAATCATTTGTAGTTGAGCCGTGTCATACCAAGCCATTTTTAACAAAAGACTATCTCTCCTCCTTATTATCTAATGAATAGGCAATTCTACTCAAATTAAGACTAATGAAGGCAGAATCCATACTTTCATCGGGATGGGTAAAAAAGATTTTGTGATTATTTTACATATTTATCTTCATTTTAACTCTTATTTTTCAAAAGTCTACTTATGATAAGATACTATTAGCGAGAGAAAGTTTTTGTCTTTTCAATCCAGAGCATCACCTAAATTATTCTGAGAATTATGACTAAAAATTAATCCTCAAACCTAAAAAACGTGGAAAAAAAGTTAAAAAACTTGGTAGTCTTTTAATACAATATATATCCATATATTATTCTGAAGAGTATGACTTTGATTATTGGAATAGTTGGAAGTCCACGAAAAGGTGAATTAACTAGTCAACTAGTTGAAGCTGCATTAAAAGGTGCAAAGTTAAGTAACGTTGAGGTTAAGAAGGTCTACCTCGTAGACTTTGATGTTAAACCCTATGTAGGAGTTCGAGACAGCTGTCCAGAAGATCTGAACAAGCTTTGTGAAGAAGCCGATGCCATAATCTTAGGCTCGCCTGTGTACTGGGGTGATATCAGCGGCTTAACCAAATCCTTCATGGAGACGGTGAGTATCTCACCTTATAACAATTCTTCAAACTCGAATGGTAAACCAGCATTAGGAATATCAATTGCAGGTGGCACAGGGAAAGGACTAATCTCGGGTATCCAAACCATATATCGATTCTTCTGGCATAAAAGGATGAGAGGCATTGATCCCACTCCCGTTTCGAGATTCAATTTCGATGAAGCCATTAAAGGATTACATACTTCCGGTCGTAAGCTAGCTAACTTATCAAAGGATAAGATGCCATTCCGAGACCTGAGTGAAGTATCCCAATACTACCAGTCACTACCCTTCCTAAACTGTGATATTCTAGATACATATATGCTACTAGTCACCCAACTTCTCAAAGTAGCGAAGAGTAATCAAAGTGAATACGCAAAAAAAGAATACGAGAAGGCTACGTCTCTGATCCACTCTAAGGATAGAATAAAGGCAGTAAAGCACGCAGTGAATGCATACGAGACACTCTATTACTGAGCTCCTGAATATATAATTATTGAACTCACAAGGGAATGATATTTATGCAGAATAATAAACCATTGGATTCCATTTATAAGCAAAAAGGTAGAACCTACGCTCACTATGTCTTTTGATCTATCTACCTTTTCCAGTCTAAATCCCTATAGAAAAAAAGGTAAGCAAGAACCTCTGCTTTTCGATCTCAAACCATTATTATTCATATTTTAGCACGCGCTAAAGAGAAGGATATAATTACTGAGAAAGTGATGGTATTTTCACATTCAGTATTAAGATCAAAAGCTCAAAACTTTGGTTTTTTCGTCAATTCCTCGATAGAGATTTTTGGCTTCTTCTTGAAGCAATCCAGATTCGGCATCGGTGTATCTTCTTTGAAGCGTCTCCTGAATATGTATCCCCAAGAGTGCTCCCTAAATTTAGGTATAACATATTTTTCAGGCGGACCAGGTGTCGCCTCTATAAGTTCATAGTCTATGGAGCCTAGTCCAATGTTTAATGCTGCGTTTATCTGGATCCACTGGGAAACCTCTTTGAATCTAGGTGAACAAGGTATATATGTAAACTTCTCATGACCAGCTTTCCAGGGTTCATTCTCGATTTCATCATCGAAAGCTTTCGATCCAGGAACCCCCTCAGTCTTGTCAGCTGCATCGAGACATGCTTTATCGACTGAGACGATGTCTTTTGAAGCGAACACGCCCAAGTTTGGTAGAAAATAGCTATCAGTGAATCCAATGCAGTCACACCAAGGTGAAATGTCTACGGCATAGTTTATGAAGCCCACGTGCTCTCTTCCAAGATGATTAATAACGGCCTTTGCCGAGTCCGGGATAGTAGCTGGGAAAGATTGCCACATTTCTTTTAGTACGTCCTGATCTGCTGAGAGTGTTCCACATCCCATTTTACTAATGAAGCCGAGGCAACCGCTGCACTCATCCAGATCTAGACGAGCGTATGGTTTCTCATCGACAACTTTGAAGGCCTCTGTTGGGCAAGACTCGCTACACATTTTGTATATTGGACAGTCTTTTCCTTTGCAGAGCTCAGGTTTGAAGGTATATCCAGGTACACCGTACTTGGGGTGCTTCAATAGATGGGTTACGCTCTTGCCTCTCTTGGAGCAGCAACCGATTCCTATATTCTTGATGGCACCACCAAAGACACCCATGGGGTGCCCTTTAAAGTGGGTTAGAACAATCATTGCATCAGCATTCGCAATTGCCTTCGCTATATATGTATAATTCAGGTAGTTTCCATCCACTCTTACTTTGACATCATCTGTGCCCATGTCTCCATCAGCAACTATAAAGGGACATCCCAGAGTCGAAGACGTAAATCCATTTCGTGCAGCAACTTTATACTCATCTTGGGCAATGGTACGGGCACCTCCATATATAGTCGTGGTATCGCACACAAAGGGATCTCCACCATAATCTTTTACGGTCTCAACAATACCAGCAACGATGGATGGCCTAAGGTATCCCGTATTATTCCACTCACCGCAGTGGATCTTTATCGCTACACTGTCACCTTTACTGAAGCAGTCATTTAAACTCGTTAATTCGAATAGCCTCTGACCTTTAACAACAGTGCTCAATGCACCTCTTGGTCCAAACCAATATACCTTTGATTTTAACAATCACTATTCATCCTCATAAATCTTGAAAATATTTAGTTTTATAATCATTCATCATTGACCTTAAATATTAATATTATAAATTAATTATTAAAGGCTAAAAAAATGAGCTATTCATTGAAAGAAGCCGAAGTTTCGTGTACAAATATTTTACAAATACTTGAAAACCTAGAGATCTTTCCAAAGGAGAAGATGGAAGAGATCAAAACCAAAGTGACCAATATACATAGAAACATATTCTCATCGAAGAAAAAAATTATGATGAGGTCAGCCAAGGGTGCAGCATTGTCAGAAAAGGTAAAAAATAGCACATTGAGTCTTGAGAAAACATTAAGTGATATTACTAGAAACAAAGATTCTAAGGTCATAGAAAATCTTCCTAATCAATTGAGTGAACTTGAATTAAATGTTTCCAATATGATAACATACTGGCGTAGCTTTGAGGCGGTACTCACATAGCCACTCTAGTAGACATTAATCGACCATTCCCTCACAGTTCAGTGTAAAGATTACACATGTACATTAAATCACAGACTAAGATATTAAATAGTGAACGTTAACATGTCAATAGAAAAAAAAGTTCTAATCACTGGGGCAGCGGGTAAGATAGGTCGACTTTTATCCAAATCGTTGAAGAATCATTACACTATTCGGGCAGTAGATATCGTACCAATCGAAGGCGATTTTGAATTCATCCAAACTGATATCACAGATTTTGAATCAACCAAAAAAATAATTGAGGGAGTGGACACTATCATACATTTAGCTGCGATTCTCCCCCCTCAAAGCGAGATTGATAGAAAGAAAACGATGCAAGTTAATGTTGAAGGCACAAAAAATCTGTTAAAGGCAACAAAAAAAAGGGGAAAAAAAGTCCCCTTCATTTTCACCTCCTCTGTTACCACATATAACACCGCTGAAAATAATAGTTACCCCATAACAGTTAATCACAAATTAGGAATAACAGACATCTATTCAGAAAGTAAGATAATCTCTGAAAATCTTATCAAGAATTCCAAAGTTCCTTACACAATTTTGAGAGTTTCAGGCGTATATGCACCTGACAGAATCGAACTTCCTGAAACACTGCAGTTTCAAAAAGACCAGAAAGTTGAATTTGTATACTTAGATGATGTTGTGACAGCACTTAGAGCCTCCATCGACACAGAAAAAGCAAGAAACAAAATCTTCAACATCGCAGGAGGGAAATCTTGGAGAATGACTGGACAAGAATTCATTAAAAGAATGTACAGCATGTTAGACCTAACAGTTGAGCCTAATTATTCACCATATAGAACCTATTTTAGCTGGTATAACACAAAGATTTCAAGTCTAATTCTACAATATCAACAGACCTCATTCAATGATTTCCTTGAAAATGTAAAGGATATGGGTAAAAAGCTAGGATTTCTCTAAACTAACGCACGCTAGGGTGTTTAGAAATTAATTGTTTATTATGTGATTGATCTCTTTGTTCTCTGTTTTCTGTTCATTGGTGTTTCTATCTAGAATGGAGAGTTCCGAGACGGCTTCTGCGTTCTTCCAAGTTTTTTAGTTCATGGTTTACTCTATCTTAAACGTTTCTTCGTCGTC
>JAUWWH010000190.1 GCA_030617005.1 Candidatus Bathyarchaeota archaeon
TAGAATGGCTTGACCTTGGTATCCCTGAGGCTTTATGGGTCTTAAAAGTTGAAGATTTCGGACCCCTTATGGTAGCTATTGATACTCATAATCGAAACCTATATGAAGAAATAGCAAAGCAGGTCATTGAGAATAAGGCCCATATCTATGCGCGGATATGATTGAGATATTTATAGACTAAATCAATTTGATTTAGAACTAATAATGACAAGGAGAATGCTTATGTTTTTATTGTTAAATCATATTGCAGTATACTAAGTATTTTATTAATGGATAAAGAATCCTCAAAGAAGGCTATTATCTGGAGTTACCTAATGCGTTAAATATACTTGATTCTCTTTCTACTGAATTGGAGTAGTAGCTTTAACTTGCTATAGTGTTTAAAAGTCACTACATCGAGAAAATAGTTAAAAAAATTAGTTGCTTTCAACTACTTATTGACTTACTATTAATATAGATTACAAGTATTTACATACAGAGGGTTTCCTGTGTATCTGAAAAAAGAAGATGAAAAAATATTACGTGGAGAGCAGGGGTTAGGTTATCAGAAAGCCATGGAAGTTTTAGTAGCAATCGGCGATATCTTTGGTGCTGAGAACTTAATTGAAATCTCAAGTTCTCACTTGTCTTCTGTTGCGTATGAGAGTTCAGGGGATACAGGAATACGCTTCTTGGAGAGGATGATTGAGGATGGAGCTCATTTTAAAGTTCTGACAACTCTTAACCCTCATTCAATTGAATATGATCGCTGGAAAGAGTTAGCTTTTCCTGAAGTATATGTACGGAAACAGTTAAGGAATATTGAGGCATATAAAAAATTGGGAGCTGTTGGAACTTTTACATGTACACCTTTTCTAGTGGGTAAGTGTCCGAGATACGGTGAGCACGTTTCATGGGCAGAGTCTTCTGCACTCTCTTATATTAACACTGTGATTGGAGCTAGAACCAATAGAGAGAGTGCACTTAGTGCTCTATGTGCTGGTCTTATTGGAAAGACTCCACAATACGGACTTCATCTTGATGAAAATCGTAAGGGCACAGTATTGGTTGATGTGAAAACTGAGTTAAGGCATGGTTCTGATTACTCTGCTATGGGTTATAACGTTGGCAAAAAAGTTGAAAGTAAAGTACCGGTCTTTAATAACATTCATCAAGATGTTAGAGGCTCTGACATTAACGCATTATGCGCTGCTCTTGCAGTTTCTGGAGCGGTCCCTATGTCTCACATTATCGGTATAACTCCGGAGGCTCCTACACTTGAGAAGGCTTTTAGAAACGATAATCCTGAAGAAAAAATAACTTTTGATAGAGTAGACTTGGAAGAAACTTATGAAGATCGTTGCATGAAAGAATCCGGAATTGATGTTGATCTCGCGGTGTTGGGTTGTCCACATTATTGGTACGACCAACTGGCTGAAACTGCAAAGTTGTTAAATGGAAAGAAGATTCACAAGGATGTAGATCTATGGGTAAATACATCATCTTCAATAATGACTGTAGCCAAACGTACTGGGTACATCGATATTATTGAGACATCTGGGGCTAAAGTAATATGTAGTTATTACCCTGCAATAACAAGGAATTTCTTTGGTTGGAAGACTATGGCAACAGATTCCACTAAACAAACATTCTATGGTCATGGAGTTCTTGGCGTAGATGTTCTCTTTGGTACTACAGAGCAGGTCATAAATGCTGCTATATCTGGTAAATGGGGTGAGAAGGTCTGATTGTGATAAAAGGACGTAAAGTATCGAAAGGAAGGGGAGCGGGTGAAGCATTGGTTACAACTCAAACCATTTCTTTTCTAGCTGGCGTTGACCCAGATCGAGGGGTAGTTATTGATAGAGCTCATGAATTGAGCGGTCAATGTATAACTGGAAAAATCTTGGTATTTCCCAGGGGAAAAGGATCGACAGGTGGTACATGGATAATTATGAGGTTAGCTGACAACAAAACTGCACCTGCTGCAATAATCAATATCGAAACAGACCTAATAACTGCTATTGGTTCCATCCTTGCGGGAATATTCCTAATTGATAAACTGGATGAGGATCCAACTTTGCTCATCAAAACCGGTGATTACGTGATAGTTGATGCAGATGAGAGTATAGTTAAGATCTTAACTCAGTAAAAACCAATATACAGCTACTCACATTCGAAAGATTCACTTTCACACCTCTTTTTTTTAAAAAAGATCTGTTCATTTTCATGATAAACTACATATTATTGATGATTTTACAGATACTTTTTAGGCATTGTTCACTATATTAACCATGATCTCTAATATGCAATTAATCGAAATTAGTTTAGCTGTTAAAACTTTTAGATAAGAGTACTCATTCATCTTAAATAATGGAAGTAAATGAAGAAAAAATATTGCTTTAGATTATTACTTAATAAAATGGATGCTTACGCATTAGTCTAAGAATTTGAATTAGCTTCTCATCTCTCAGCATTTCAATCTCTCTTAAGGGTTTTGTACGAATAGCTTCCATCTCATTAACGCTCTTTATTACTTTCTGTATTGCTGACTGAGGGATCTCTGTCCAAGTTTCCATTGATTTCCATCTAATCTTATACGATTGATGTAACTTTTCAATGAAGCTTTCAATTCCTCCTCCTGCAACATGAGCCCGTAAGTAGGGCCCAAATATGGGATCTCTTAATCCTGCGCCTATACAAAACGCTCTATCGACATCATTTGCACTAGCCACCCCATTAGCAACTAAACTAATAGCTTCACGCAACAGTGCTGCTTGAAGCCTATTTATTATATAACCGGGGACTTCCTTGTTTAACACAATCGGAATTTTACCTAATTGTACCATGAAATCCCGAGTTTTCATAATTGTATCCTTTGAAGTCATCGCACCCCCCACTATCTCAACAAGGGGTATTATGTGAAGTGGTAGTATTGGATGGGTCATCACACATCTTTCCGGTTTCGTCGTCACTTTCTGAATCTCAATCATTAGTAATCCTGAAGAGCTGCTAGCAAGAATTGTACTTTCCGGAGCAAGCTTATCCATTTCTCTAAATATTTTCTTCTTAATAGGATATCTATCAGGAACAGATTCCGTAACGTAATCTACTTGACTTACTGCTTCAGCAAGGTTTAAAGTAGTTTTAATTCTCTTAAGCGTTGTCTTGATTTTATTATCTTTTAGAAGATTGTTTTTCTTTAAAAAATTCAAGTTCGATTCAATACATCCAATTGAACTATCAAGGATATCTTCACTAGTATCTTGAATAGTAACATCAATACCCCTTGAGGAATATAAAGTCGCCCAACAACAACCTATTAGCCCTGCACCTACACATCCAACTTTCTTGATTTCCATCTCTATCGGTCCTTTATTTAAAGAATGAACATTATTTAGCATTATATTAATAAAAATATATGATTAACAAAGGCAGAAAACACTGATAAGTAATTGCTAAGTTAAGACTTTAAACTTAATCGATATTCCACCTTAAA